>CALAEU010000295.1 GCA_937891215.1 uncultured Clostridia bacterium | reverse complement strand
AAAAATGTTCTAGAATAGTGAAAAATAAGGTCTCCATTTTTAAATCAAAGCTGGTGTAACGTTAATATCAAGTTCTAAATAAAGAAAAACTTAATTTAAAGTTGAAAGAGATTTATCCTTTCCAAATTAAGTTCATTCAGGTTTCAGATTCTGATTTGGAACAATTGATTATCAGTGTAAAACCAATGATGGGTGCGGATGGTACTCCTGTTAATTCTGCTGCAGGTCAGGCAAAACTTGGTGAATTATTAGTTAAACAAGGTCATATCACTGATTTGCAATTGTTACAGGCGTTGGCAGAAAGTAAACGTCTAAAAATGCCTATTGGTTCAACATTGTTCAAGTTGGGCTTTATCAGTTTGCAACAATTGAAAGATATTTTGCATGAGCAAACTGGTTACGAAATTGTAACTAACGAACATTTGGCAAAACAGGACAAATTCATAACATTATTGCCTGAAGACTTTATCAAGGCAAATAAAGTTGTACCTTTATCATCAGACGGAAGAACCTTGATGATAGGGGTAGTTTCGCCATTAAAACCTGAAGTTTTGCGTGAAGTAATTTATATTACAGGGCAAAATCCAAAACAATTATTAATGACTCACTACGAGTTCCAAAACTCAATGGAAACATTCTTCTCTGAACAAAAGAAAGAAACAGAAAGAATTATCCAAAAAATCGAAGAAGAATCTGCAGATATTGAGAAAGAGGAGTCATTATGGGAGCAGGTAGATAACGAACTTCAAAAGAGTGATGGTAACATTGCAAAATTCGTAAATCAAATTATTACGACAGCAATTGACAATAAGGTTTCCGATATTCACATCGAACCAAGGTTGAGCGGTTACATAGTTCGTTACCGTAAGTTTGGTATGCTACAAAAAGTCTTCGATATCCCAAGTAGTGCCGAGCAGTCAGTAATTGCACGTTTCAAAGTATTGTCAAGAATGAACATTGCAGAACACAGACGACCACAGGACGGTACGTTCTCAATAAAATATAAAAATGGGTCATACGACTTCCGTATTAACACATTGCCAGTAGCGGGTAAAGAGAAGGTCTGTATCCGTGTACTTGCACCAGCGGTATCATTGAACGCAGATGATAAAAACATTAAACTTGCAGGTGGTACAGATGAAGATGTAGCAAGAATTAAGAATATGGTAAGTTGTCCAAACGGAATTATCTTGACATCAGGTCCAACTGGTTCAGGTAAAACAACTACCTTGTATTCAGTATTAAAAAGTTTGAATGATGAAGACGTAAACATCACAACGATTGAGGACCCGATAGAAATTAAGTTGGAGGGTATTAACCAATCACAAATCAACGCAAAAGCTGGTATTACATTTGCATCATGTATGCGTGCGATATTAAGACAAGACCCTGACATTATCTTGGTCGGTGAGATTCGTGACTACGAAACTTTAGAGATTGCGATATCAGCGGCATTGACAGGTCACTTGGTATTGAGTACAGTCCACACCAACTCAGCAGCGGCAACAGTAACCCGTATGATTGAGATGGGCGCAAAAGATTACTTGGTATCATCAACGTTGTCAGGCGTAATTGCACAGCGTTTGGTAAGAAAACTTTGTGATGACTGTAAAGAAGAATATTATCCAGAACACGATGAAGCGGCACAAATCTTGGCAACTGAAGAAGAAGTACAAGAAATGATGAAGACACCGATTTATCGTGCGAAGGGATGTAACAAATGTGAATTCTCAGGTTATAAAGGTCGACTTGGGGTTTACGAGATTATGCAGATGAATAAGGAAATCAAGAAGTTAATTGCACAGGGTGAACATGATATAGCGATAGAGGAGGCAGCAATTCGAGCAGGGATGAAGACATTAAATCAATCTTGCTTAAACCACATCAAAAACGGACAAACAACAATTGAAGAATTTGCAAAGAATGGTATTAATGTTGTGATTAATTATTGTCATCATGAAGAAGAAGCGTTAGAATTTTTAGATTATATTGGTAGTACATATGATGTTGATTGTATGGCTGTTAAATGTGATGTTTCAGTTGAAGATGATGTTGAAAAGATGGTTAATGCAGTAGTTGATCGTTTTGGTACTATAGATATACTTGTTAATAATGCTAGTGTTTGTAGAGATAGTTTGCTCCTTGATAAATCAGTTAAAAATTTTAAAAGAATTTTAGATGTTAATTTAATAGGAACTTATTTATGTAGTAAGTATGTAGGGCGTGTTATGTTAGAAAAGAAGAGTGGTATTATTATTAACATTTCTTCTACTAATGCAATTGATACTTATTATCCAGAAAGTTGTGATTATGATGCTTCTAAAGCAGGAGTAATTTCACTTACACATAATTTAGCACTTCAATATGCACCTAATATAAGAGTAAATGCAGTAGCGCCAGGTTGGGTAGCAACTGAAAATGAAATGAAAGCTAAAGTGCAAGAGATGAAAGCTTTGGTTGTTCAAGCAGAAGCTGAAGTTCCAAAAGCTCTTGCAAAAGCTTTAAACTCTGGGAAAATGGGTGTTATGGACTACTATAACATGAAAAATCTTCAAGCAGATACAGCAATGAGAAAAGCTCTCAGTGCTGAAAACACTGAAGAAAAAA
>CALAEU010000294.1 GCA_937891215.1 uncultured Clostridia bacterium | reverse complement strand
AGAATCAGGCACAATAACGAGAGTACCAGAAAGAAGTGCAATTTTACATTCGGGGTTTACGCTTCTTCTTATTTTTTCAAAAACAGGCACGGTACCCATATCGTGAATATCGTCATTTGTACCAACTAATTTTAATAAATCTTTTTTAATAAAATCAGTGAGCACTAACATTCTTAAATTTTCTTTTAAATTAAAATATTCACTTTCAACAATTGTTTTAATGCTGTCTAATTTTGCACTTGATGAAATAAGTGATTTATTTATTCTTTCGTTAGAAATGAGTCTCACTTTTTTCTTTTCAATTAAACCATTTTGCGAAAGTGTTTGTTTTAAGTTTTCAGATAATTCTTCAGTAAATATTTCGGGATTTTCAATAATGAATTGAAATGCTTTTTCAGCATTTATTAAATTACATTTTAAATCTTTTCTTCCGTCAAATACTCTTTTTAAAATTTTCTGGTCAAATTTTTTGCCACCATACATTGCAACTAAAAATAATTCCTGAAAATTATTAAAATTATCATAAAGTAAAATTTCGCTTTCTTCACTGTTTTCCAGTATTTGAGAATTTTCTATTGCTTTAAGAGATAAACCACTTTTAATTATTTCATTTGTAGTTTGCTTTGCTTTTTCCTTATACGCTTTTAAATTATTTGTTTCATTTTCTGTAGGGTAACTGAAATAAATATAATCCTGATGTGGACAGAGTGTTTTTTGAGAAACTAATTGTGGCACAAAAATTTCTTCATCTATTTCACCGCAAAGCGAAGAATATTTTGCCCATTCGTTTGGTGCACTGTCATAAGGTGGGGTAGCGGTTAAAGAAATAATTTTTACTGTACCACCGAGTGCGTCAATAAATTTTTCTAATGCCTTTTGCCATTCACTTTTTAAGTGATGTGCTTCATCAAGACAAATTGTTTTAATTTTAGCATTTTTTATTACATCGAGAATTTCAAAATTTGTAAAATCCTGAATTTCTTCATTTTCAAAACTTTCATCATCAATTTCTTCATCGGTTGAAGTTTTTGTGTAAGCGGCGTGTAATGCCTGATATGTAATTGAAGTAAGTAATTTTGGTTCTTTTAAATTATATGAAATATATTCTTCTGCATTTTCATTTTCAGGTAAAAATGCCTCTGTAAATCTTTCGCCCCATTGTTGACGGATAGTAACAGAAGGTGACAAAATAAGCGCAGGAGCATTAAGCCTTTTAATGAGTTCAAGACCTAAAATAGTTTTACCACTACCTGGAGCTGCAACAATATGTATTTTACCATCCTTTAAATGTTTGTCTGCGTTATCAAGCACAGTTTGCTGATAACTTCTGAATTGCCATTTGAAATTTATATTTTTAAAATCCATAATTTTCACCCCGAATTAAATTCACTCATAAATGAATTATAACATTTTTTTAGTTTTTTTCAATGTTTAACTCAAATATAAAATATTATATACTATAAACCTAACACTCAGCCCCACAATAGTAAATATCCCAATTTACATTTATTGACATTTATAAATAAATATCATATAATTTAGAAAATATTAAAAGGGAGTAGTTTTATGAAAAAAGTTCTTTCAATAATTCTTGCAATAACAATGCTTTTTACTCTTGTAATTCCATCATTTGCAGTGAGTAAAGAAGAGTGGAAAAAACTCTGGGAAAGTGACAATTCTGATGCTGGAATTATTATGTTCGTTGGTAGTAATGAAAGCGAGCGTAATTTTTCGTGGTACTCTTCATCAGAGGGAGAAAATTCAGTTGTAATCTCAGAGAATAAAGACTTAAGTTCACCGGAAATTTTTAAAGGTACGCAGTTTAATTCTGTTGAGGGTAGTGTTGTCAATAAAGTTACTGTTACAGGTCTTAAAGAGAATATTACATACTATTACAAATGTGTGAGTCCTAATTTTGAATCAAAGATTTATTCATTTAAAACTGCTGGCGGTGCAGAGTTTTCTGCTATGTATGTAACAGATGTGCATATAACCGCTATAGATGATGGTAATGAAAATTCTCTTAGTGACACATCTTACAGATTCCACGAAACTGTAAAAGATGCACTTAAAAATAATAAAAATATTTCACTTCTTCTTTCTGCAGGCGACCAGGCAACAGAGGGACTTGAAAGTGAATATAGAGCATTTACTGCATCTGATGAAATGAAAAGTTTATCAATTGCAACTGCAATGGGTAACCATGACCGTAAGGGTGCGGCTTATAAAGATTTTAAAAATGTTCCTAATGAAGATACAAAGGCATCTATTCGTTCATATAATGGCACTGACTATTGGTTCACAAAAGGCGAGGCACTCTTTTTAGTAATGGATTCAAACAGTGGTAACGCTATGGCACACGCAGATTTTGTAGAAAGAGCAATTGAATTGAATCCAGATGTCAAATGGAAAATCATGATGTTCCACCACGACCTTTACAGTGGCAGAATTGAACACCGTGAAAGCGAAAACAATCTTCTTCGTACTATCTGGGGACCAATTGCAGACGAATTCGGAATTGATTTAGTTCTTTTAGGTCACAGCCACTACTACACAGTAACTGATGTTTTATATAAAAACGAAAGGGTAGAAGAATTAAAATCTGAAATGGTTGACCCGAAAGGTACAATTTATATGGTTTCCTGTTCATTGGGCAGACCTCGTGACGATGAAGATTTGGGTCTTAATGAACAGTGGGTTGGTTTCGATTATCTTACAGATGTTGCAACGTATTTCACACTTGATTTTAAAGCAGAGTCTGTTACAGTTAATTCTTATGAATTAGGTAAAAAGACACCAATTCAGACATTTACTATAACAAAAACCACCAATGATGGCGGTCATCCTGACCTTAGTTTTTTTACTTCTGTCAAAGACGGTATTGTAAGATTTTTAGGCGCAGTTTACACTATTTTTAATAATTTTAATTCTTATGATGATTTGAAAGAACACGGTTACGATGTTGAACTTTCAGACTTTTTTGGATAATAAAAAATTACAAGGAGCAGAATTTATTCTGCTCCTTATATTTTTAATTAAAACTCTTAACCCAGTTTATAAGTGAATCGTGGTAGACATTTTCTCTTACTGTACCTAACATATAGCCTGTTACAGGTCCGTTTTTTCTCATTTTTTCTAAAATTGCTTCTTGTAACTCTTCAATTGTCATTTCCTCGTAAGGCTTATTAAGGTCAATTGCAATCTGAGAGGTGGTGTCGTCTGTTTGTCCTACGATTTTTGGTGTTTCCTGGATATTTTCTTCTGTAATCTTAATCGGTTCTTCAACTTTTACAGATTCAGGTGTCTTTTTAATTTCTATGGTTTCAATTGGTTTAAAAGTATCTGAAATGTTTTCTGTAGGAATCCATATTTCACCATAGTTTTGAGGAACTTTAACTTGAATTCTGCCATTATTTACAGTTGCTTTTTCTCCTGTAATTGTACCAACATATTCTGCTGAATTGCTACAAGCAATATTAAAATTAACTTCGTTGTCACTGTTGTTTACTGTAATTATTACAGATTTTCCGTTTAAAGTTCTTTCATAAGCAAAGTGAGTTGTCTGTAATTCAAGTTCTTTATAATCACCATATAAAAGGGCAGGGGTGTTGCTTCTGATTTTACCTAAAGTAGCAATTAACTTTGTGCAAGGATTTGTGTTTATTGCATCTTTGTAATTGTCAAAATTGAGTGATGGTCGCAGACTGTCATCTGAACCGCGTTCTTTTCTGCCTTCTATACCGAATTCAGAACCGTAATAAATAGATGGAATACCTGGCAGGGTGTAGAGCATTATGTGAACTGGCACAAAGTGTGCTTTGTTGGTGAGTTTTGTGTAAATTCGTTCAACATCGTGGTTGTCAACAAAAGTGTAAAGTTTAAGTTTGTTACCAACCATACCACCGACATATTTAATTGTGTGGGCAATTTCAAAATAGTTGTGGTCGTTGTGTGCAGAATAAAGCGCCTTGTGAAGCATATAGTTTGTAACAGAATGAAGTGTTCCGTCATTTGCCCAACGAGAGTAATTGCCGTGAATAACTTCGCCCATAAGCCAGAAATCAGATTTTACTTCATTTGCTACATTGCGGAGTGCTTTCATATATTCAAAGTCCATAACATCTGCCGCATCAAGACGAAGACCGTCAATGTCGAATTCTTTTACCCAGAAACGAATAACATTACAAATGTAATCTCTAACCGCAGGATTTCTCTGATTTAATTTTGCAAGTAAATCGTATCCGCCCCAGTTTTCATAAGAAAAGCCATCGTTAAAAGAGTTGTTACCCCAGAAATTAACATTGCAGTACCAGTCTTTATATTGCGAATTTTCTCTGTTTTCTCTTATATCTTTAAATGCGAAGAAATCACGCCCTGTGTGGTTAAATACACCATCTAAAATAACTCTTATGCCTTGTTTGTGGCATTCCTTAACAAAATTAGTCAGGTCTTCATTTGTACCAAGTCGTGAATCTAATTTTTTGTAATCGGTTGTTTCGTAACCGTGACCAACTGACTCGAAGAGTGGTCCTATATAAATTGCGTTACAACCAATTTCTTTAATGTGAGAAATCCAAGGGAGCAGAGTGTTAAGTCTGTGAACTGGTTCACTGTAATCATTTTCTTTTGGTGCACCTGTCATTCCTAACGGATATATATGATAAAAAATGGCTTCGTCATACCACGCCATAAATTTAGCCTCCTGATAAAAAATGTTAAATAACATTATATCATAATTATTTGTTTTTGGGAATATAAAGTGATATTTTGCTAAACCAAGCAGAAAAAGCGACTAAAAGTATTATAAGTAGGGGTGAAAACGACCAAAAGTAGTGTGCGTTATCTATTCTACAAATTGGTATTTGTCGCTCTTAATTAGTCCTCATCCTCGCCTTCGAAAATATTATAGCATATTTAATGAAATATTGCTACGCAATATGAAATAATC
>CALAEU010000293.1 GCA_937891215.1 uncultured Clostridia bacterium | reverse complement strand
ATCAAGCCTTTCGGCAGGATTATCTGTTTGAAAACTTAAGTTTGCTAACAAAACAATACAGCATTACAAGTCCGTAACTGAGTATTGCACCGCCAATTATATCAGTAATCCAATGTACACCTGAAAGAATTCTGCCGATAACCATAAAAAGAATAAAAACAATGATTGATAATGAAATAAGCTTTTTCAGAGTTTCATTTTTGATACGATTATTAAATTGCATAATTGTTGTCGGCATAATACACATTACAAGCATAGTTGTTGATGACGGATAAGATGCTTCCAAAATACCGTTTATCAGTATTGGTCTGTAGTTTACAACAAACAGTTCAAAGAAAATGTACATTGCAATTACAAGAATATAAAAACCACCGAGAACAAGAAGGCTGTAATCAACTTTCAAAATTCGCTTTCTCTTAATCCACTGTATAAATCCAAGCAAAGCAAATCCCATAGCGAAACCGAGCGGAACCAGACCTAACCAATCAGTAATCGTGTAAAGCGACATATTAACGCCTGTAAGATTATGAACAAACTGATTAAGCGTTGCAAATCCGACAGAGGAGTTCTGTGGACCGATTGCTTTAACATCAATAAATCGAAATGCTATCGTCCACAACACAAATCCCACAAGCATACAGATTGCGGTATAAAGAGTCTTTTGATTGTTTTTTTTCATTTTTATCAACCTACCTTTTAAATATTTGGCTTTCGCCTGAATTAAGTTTAAAGGAAGGCTGGAACAACCACAAGAAACGGGATGTCACAGGAACGACACTTTCCGTATCATTACCGTTTTATAAGCAACAACGCCTTAATAATGAGCAATACGAACATAAAAGCTGCTGCATAAGGTTGCGTGCTAATGATAAAAATCAGTATTCCCACAGTGTTTAATATTAAAGAAATTTTACTTTTATTTTTAATCCAAAATGTATTCTGATATTTTTGCAAAGTAAGTGTTAAGATTCCCATCGAAATAATTGAAACTACAATAGCAAAATAAACAATTCTCAAATAGGACGATATTTCAATAAATGACAACAGTGATACTGCTTGTACACTTTCATTTGTAGCCTGACCGAAGAACGGGACAAAAAAGAACATTGCTATACAAATGTCAAGCAATCCGAATACTAAATCACGAAAATTATTTCGCTTTTGATTTGTATCTTCTTCAGCTATTATAAGTAATTCCTCACCTGACAAAAGCTCATCAATCGTTACTCCGAAAAATTTAGATAATGCCTTCAATGAATCAATGCTTGGATAACCTCTGCCTGATTCCCATTTTGAAATTGCAGTTCGTGAAACATAAATAGCAACTGCGAGTTCTTCTTGAGTAATTTCTTTTTGTTTTCGAAGCTGTTGTAATTTTTCATTAAATTCCATAACAAACTCACTTTAAAAATATTGTTTATAAAAATTATACCACAACCCTATCAAACAAATCAACCTGAATACATATTCTCCTGCTTGTTCAGATGGAGGCTCTAATAAAAAGAAACTGCCCTCCAAAAGTGAGAGCAGTTAAAAAATTAGTTAATCAAAGTGAATTTCTTTATCTTTTTTTGTATAACACAAGCTCAGGATTTTCGCCATTTTCCTCATAAGTACAGATAAGAATAAAATCCATATTGCAGACAATGCCAAAGCACCTGTTTCCGCCAAATTCACATTCCAGTTGGTTTCCCAAGTAAGTCGCATTATCATCTAAAAATTTGACATACTTTCCGTTTGGAAGTCTATATTCAAGATTGACATATCCGCCAACAAGTGCATTAAGCTTTTCAAGCTTTGGCATCCCTTCAATGTTTAGTTCATTGATTTCCGCAATCAAAAGCTTTTTGAATTCTTCAAAAGCTCCATCACCGCCAAGTTCTTTGTACCTCTTCCAATAATCAAGTTTTGGCAGAGTTTCTTTCAAATACAAACGAACTTCTTCCTCTGAATGTTCATCACTTGCCATATGCTTTACGCAGGTCTCAATCAAATCATCCATATCATGATACATATATTCTCCGTCTGCATAGCACCATTTGCAGTATTCTTCATTGAAGAACCCATCTGTTTCCTTGCTGATATTAGAATCTTCTAAAGGCATACCGCAACATTGACAAATAAGTTGTCTTGGTGAGCCGAGAAGTGTATTGATAGATACATCAAATAGTTTCGAGAGCAATTTGAGTGTTTCGGTGTTTGGCACCGTTTCTCCGTTTTCCCATCTGGAAACTGCCTGTCTCGTTACGAATACCTTTTCGGCAAGAGCCTCCTGCGAAAGTCCCTTTTTAGTTCTTAGCTCCACTATAATATCTTTTGTTTCCATAAAATTATCACCTCACTATTATTATACTGTGAGAATACAAAGTAAACAAGCAACTCGTTGTTGCTTTCAGTTGAACAAATTGGAATTTGTTTTAATATTACCAAACAAAAGGTATCAAACGATATTTGACTTTTTTCTTATACTCACGATAGCCATTCAGTTCCTTTTCAAGAAACTCTTCT
>CALAEU010000292.1 GCA_937891215.1 uncultured Clostridia bacterium | reverse complement strand
CATCAATTCAAAAAGGTAAAGCTACGGTTAATGGTGCTACAATTCGTGATGCAGGTTTGTTAATAGACGCCGAATGCGATAATATTACCTTTGAAGGTGAGCTTGTTGGATATAAAGAATACGTATATATACTTATGAATAAACCAAAGGGTGTTTTATCAGCATCTAATGATAAATCACGTGAAACAGTAATAGATTTGGTTCCAAACAATTTGAAACGTCAGGGGATTGCTCCCGTTGGCAGATTGGACAAGGATACAACAGGTTTTTGTCTTATTACTGATGATGGTGATTTTGCTCATGATATTTTAGCACCTTCACACCACGTTTCAAAAACTTATATAGCCGAACTAAATACTGATATAGATTTTGAAATAGGTAGACAAGCATTTAAAGAGGGCGTAGTTTTAGCAGATGGCACAGTTTTACTTTCTGCTGATTTAGAAAAGGTTGAGAATATGGATATGCCTACATATAAGGTAATCATAAACGAAGGAAAGTATCATCAGGTTAAAAGAATGTTTAGCTCACTTGGTTCTACTGTTGTTGAACTAAAAAGAATTAAAATTGGTGAACTTTGTTTAGATGAAAACTTAAAAGAAGGAGAAGCTCGCTTTTTAACTCAAGAAGAATTAAGTAAAATTACACAAAGACCACATAATATAGTTTGATATTGTTATTTTTCAAGATTATATTGGTGATTTTTACCATAGTGTTTTTTGACAAAAGTATGTGCAATTTTTAATTATTTGTGTCGTTTTTTAGCATAAAATTAACATTTTGCATAAAAAAATGAAGAAAAAATCTAAAAAACTCTTGCTTTTTTTAGCAAAGTTGTGTATTATGTATAATTGTTAAATGGTCATTTTGTTCAAAATCTTGTTTTGGAGGTAAATTAAATGTCCAATAGATTATTTCAAAGTGTAATTCATCAGATGAGAGAGGCAGTTGATAAGACTATCGGTGTTATCGACGAAACTGGTGCAGTTATTTCTTGTAGTGACCTTAGTAAAATAGGTGAGGTAAGAAACTTAAATTTAAGCGCTATTTTCTCATCTAATACACCTGTTGCAACAGAAAATTGTACATATCAGAGTTTTGGTACTCATGTTCATCCTGATTGCGCTGCTTTCATCGAAGGTACTGATGAATTATCGAAAGGTTATCTTGGTATGCTTTGTGTTTCTCTTTCAAGCATTAAGCAGTATTATGATGAAAAGTACGACCGTAGCAATTTTGTTAAAAATATTATTCTTGATAATATCTTGCCTGGTGATATTTATCTTAAGGCAAGAGAACTTCACTTTAATAATGAAGCATCAAGAGTTGTAATACTTATAAGACTTCTTGATAAAAATGATGTTTTTGTTTACGATGTTATTCAAAATCTATTCCCTGATAAGTCAAAAGATTTTGTTATTAATATCAGCGAAAGCGACATTGCTCTTGTGAAAGAGGTTAAGAGTGATATTGAAAGCAAAGATTTAGAGAAACTTGCTCGTTCAATATCTGATGCTCTTACATCAGAATTCTATACTCATTCTCTTATCAGTATTGGTACTACTGTTACTGGCGTTAAAGATCTTGCTCGTTCATTTAAAGAAGCACAAGTTGCTCTTGAAGTAGGTAAGGTGTTTGATACTGAAAGAAATATTGTAAGTTATGAACATCTTGGTATTGCAAGGCTTATTTATCAACTTCCGACTACTCTTTGTGAAATGTTCTTAAAAGAGATTTTTAAAGTTGGTTCAATTGAAACTCTTGACCAAGAAACTTTATTTACAATTCAGAGGTTCTTTGAAAATAACCTTAACGTTTCAGAAACATCAAGAAAGTTATTTGTTCATAGAAATACTCTTGTTTACAGGCTTGAGAAAATCAAGAAACTTACTGGTCTTGATTTACGCGAATTTGATGACGCAATTGTTTTCAAAGTTGCTCTTATGGTCAAGAAATACCTTGAAGCAAATCCAGTTAAATACTAATTTGCATATTTCACAAAAAATGTTCTTATATTGAACTAAATGTTAACAAAAAATTAAAAATAGCACATTTTAATTACAAGGGGTTACATTTTGTAATTAAATGTGCTATAATCATTTTATATTGTGTTTTTTGTTGATACAATAATTATTAAAGAATTGGGTGTTGAAATTTGATAGAATTCAGAAATGTTTCTAAAGTGTACGAAGATACACAGACAAAAGCACTTTCTGACCTTAATATTAAAATTGATAATGGCGAATTTGTTTTTGTAGTAGGTGCTTCTGGTGCTGGTAAAAGTACATTTTTAAAATTGATGATGCGTGAGGAAGTTCCGACTTCTGGTTCAGTTGAAATTAACGGTTATCAGCTCAACCATCTTAAAAAGAGAGAAATTCCTTATTTTAGAAGAACTCTTGGTATCGTTTTTCAGGACTTCAGACTTATTCCATCTATGAATGTTTATGATAATATTGCTTATGCTATGCGTGTTATCGGTGCAAGAGAAACTGAAATAAGAAAAAGAGTTCCTTATCTTTTAGGTCTTGTTGGTCTTAATTCAAAAGCGCGTTCTTTCCCAAACCAGCTTTCTGGTGGTGAGCAGCAACGTGTTGCACTTGCTCGTGCTCTTGCTAATAATGCTAGTATGATTATTGCCGATGAGCCTACTGGTAACATTGATCCCAGAATGTCTTATGATATAGTTAATCTTCTTAATCATATCAATTCTGATGGTACAACTGTTATTATGGTTACTCACGACTATCATCTTGTTAAGAGTTTTAATCACAGAGTTATTACAATAAAAAATGGTAAACTTGAATCTGATTATCCGGATGCTTCACATATTGATGTTGAACCATATCGTTTTGATACACCAGAAGATGAAGTAAGTAATTATTATTCCAATGACACAACTGTTGATTTCGATTACCTTATGAAAACTTATGGTGTAGAAACAATTGAGGCAAAAGACGATAATCCTTATGTAGATATTCCTACAGAACCTAAAAATTTCCGTCCTGCTGACTCATACACATCTGGATTCGGAGAGGAGGATGACCAATGAGAGGTATCAGATTAGGTTATCTTACAAGAGAAGGTTTCAAAAATATCAAATTCCAAAATCCACGCTGCTCCGTATTGTTCTTTTGGAATAATAAGACCACCGTCAGGGTTACTCATAAGCCATAGCGGCATAATGATACCATCTGTACAGTAGAAGTAAAAACCCACGAAGGAGAAATCTCCATGTTAAAACCGAATGTAATTAATGTAGCACAGACAATAACGAATAACAAGATTGCCTCCCAAGA
>CALAEU010000291.1 GCA_937891215.1 uncultured Clostridia bacterium | reverse complement strand
ATTAATACGGCTCGATTCGCTATATAAAATTTCGTAGCCATTTTCATTAAGTATATTGTTGAATTTTCTATTATAAGGATTTGTAATAAAGCAAAATGAAAGTACAAGTGTAGAAACGAAAGCAACCAAAACTACCCAAAATGCAGGATTTTTATAATTTAAAACAGAGTTAATTCTATCTTTAACTCCAACCTCTCCAAATGCAACAGGACACGCCATAACCATCCTTTTAGGGTTATTGCAATTAAGCAAAGCTTGCGAATAGAGTTTTTTATATGTTGGTGTATAGCTTTTTATTACACTTTCATCACAAGCAGACTCAATATCTCTGCAAAGTAAAATATACCAGAGCCATATTGCAGGGTTAAACCAATAAACTGATAGAATCAAGAACGATATAGGCTTAATAAGGTAATCTTTGCGCTTTATATGTGATTTTTCGTGCTCTAAAATAAACTGTAAATCGTTTTCATTTACCCCTGACGGAATATAAATTTTTGGTTTTATTACACCTAAAATAAACGGTGTTTCTATACTATCGCAATAATAAATATTGTTATTGTAGTGTACTGATGCAGAAACTTTTCTTTTTAACATTATGTAAGAAACTGCACAGTAAATCACCATTAAAACTAAACCAATAAGCCAGATATAAGAAGCAACACTAACTACTACTTGTAATGGATTTACACTGTAGCTTGGGTCAGGTGTGAAAGAATCAGATATAACTGGATTTACTACACTATTTACAACACCAACACCTGTATCAATTTGTGGATTCGCAGATGTTGTTATATTTGTTGGAATTGTTTCTGCGGTAGGAATAAGACTGAAAACACTCTCTAAACTAAAAGGCAGACAAAGTCTCAAAGCCACTATTCCCCATAAAAAACAATTAACCCATTTTGGCACTTTTTTAAGTAAAGGCCTTAAAAGTGTAAACGCTAAAACTACCCAGGTGGCAGTAATGCTCATATTAACGATTGTTAAAAACAAATTCTCCAAAATACTCTCCCCTTTAGAATTTTTCAATCATTCTTTTTATTTCTTCTTTTTCTTTTTCACTTAAATTCTTTCTTTTAGTAAATGCTGCAATAAATGCAGGTAATGAGCCTGAAAATGTTTCTTCTACAAACTGTTCACTCTGAATAGAATAAAACTCGTCTTTAGATATTAAAGATGTTACTACACTTTCTTCTGTTTTAAAAATCCCCTTTTCACAGAGTTTCTTTAAAACTGTGTAGGTTGTAGTCCTTTTCCACTGCAATTCATTCTGACAAGCAACAACCAATTCTTTTGTTGTCATAGGTTCATTTGACCATATAACATCGGCAAATCTTGCCTCTACAAGTCCTAATTTTATTTCGTTCATAATATCAACTCCTTTTGTCTATCATTAATAGACAACTACAGTCTATCACCAATAGACAGATTTGTCAAGTATTTTTAGGAAATAGGAATCAGAAAACAGGAATCAGGGCTTCGCTTTCAATTCACGCGTTGCAATCAATTGATTTTTAATAAAACAAACTACTCCCGCTACTACTGGCGACCATAGGTCTGACCTGCAATAGTGGGAGTTCATTTTAATATTCATTTTATGTTTATCTAAAACTTTAAATGATAAAATTCATCTAATTCCTAATTCCTAGTTTCTAATTCCTATACAACTGGATTCTTCGGTTTAACATTAACCGAATAATAGGTGTAATAAACAACAAAGCCGGGTTTTGCACCATTTGGTTTTTTTATATTTTTAACATCTGTATAGTCAATAGTAGCAATTGTTGAATCCTTGACTGAACTGAAATACGCGGCAATTTCGGCTGCTTCTACTATTGCATCGTCAGGTACTTCGTTACCATCACTGACTAAGAGCACATGTGAACCTGGCGCTTTTTGTACATGTAGCCATATATCACCTTTTCTGGCTGTTTTAAAGGTAAGTTTATCATTACAGGTGTTGTTTCTGCCTACAAGCACAGTAAGACCCTGCGAGGTTTTAAACTCAAGTGGTGGTAATGCCGCTTTTTTCATTTGCTTTTTGCCATTGTTTTTTGACTTTAAAAACCCCTGAGATTTTAATTCCTCTTTAATCTCGTTAAATTCTCTTTCTAAAGTAGAGCGAAGAAGCAAATCTTTAACGCTTTCTAAATACTGAAGTTCGCTCTCGCCCTCTTCAACGAGTTTTATGAGCATATTTTCAGCAGTACACGCTTTTTTATATTCTTTATAATACTTCTGCGCATTCTGCGACGGTGTTAAAGCAGGGTCTGCCTCAATTTTCATAAGAGCATTATTGTCATAATAATTATAAACCTCATAAACACTATCGCCTTTATTTAACATATATTGCGAAGCAGTTATAAGTTCTGCTTTAATTTTTATTTCTTCTCTGTCAGCACATTTTTTTAGTTCTTCGCGCCTGTTGTTTAATTTTCTTACAGTTCGTTCAATCAGACTATCAAGTTGTTTAAATAATTCAGATGCCTTTGAACGGGTACGGTTTACTCGGTCTTTTTCAGAATAAAATCCGTCAAGCAATTCGCTTAAGGAGTTTTTCTTTATAGATTTATACTCTGCACCATACTGTAAAATCGGCAAGAATGAAAATTCAAGTGGTTTTTCAGTTTTATCAAGAATTATTGTAGGCTCTGTTATTTTAGCATTTACCATAACTTTAATTTTACCGAGCACTTCGACTAACTTTTCTTTTTCAAGTGAAGTTAATTCACTAATAAATTTATCTTCTTCGGTAACTCTTAATGCAATTTCTCTTGAAAGTAATGGCGAAACACCCTGTAAGGTTTTCAAAATTGCAGAAGAAAGTCGTGTTGATTGAAGATTAAAAATCAAATCTGCAATAACAGTTTCTTTTTCGTTTCTTATATCCAATTTATTTTGTTCCGGTGGTAATTTATAAATTGCACCTGGTAAAACAAGACGATATGAAGATTTTTCAGCATCTACCCTTTTAATTGCATCTATAACCTTGTTTTCTTCATTGATTAGAATAATGTTACTGTGTTGTGCCATTATTTCAACCGCTAAAATAAGTTTAACTTTATCGCCGATTTCGTTTGTAGCATCAAATTTAAAAAGAACAACTCTGTCAAGACCATACTGTTCTATTTCAGTAAGAGTAGCACCAACTAATTTTTTCCTTAAAAGCATACAAAGCATTGGCGGAGTTTGAGGGTTTTCGGGTGCATTCTCTATAATATGAAAACGCGGTGCGTTAGCATCAGCAGTCAGAAAAAGTTTATACATTCCTTGCCTTGAACGCATTATTAACACCAACTCATTTTTTGTGGGTTGGTGCACCTTATCTACTTTAGAACCTATTAAATTTTTAGAAATTTCATCAACTAAAAAATTTATAAAAATTCCGTCAAGTGCCATAGTTTACCTTTCTTTATTATTTACAAGAAACAATATTTTTTTGATTTGATTTTAAAAATTCAATACCTTTGAATTCTTTCTCTAACTTTTCTTTTAACGTATCAATTACGACAATTTCTGTTTCAAAATGACCACAGGCAAAAATTGTGATATTGTTAAAAGTTGCATCTAAAAACTCGTGGTATTTTGCTTCACCGGTAAGAAGTGCGTCTGCACCCATTTCTTTTGCTAAAGCAAACAAATCGCCACCTGAACCACTGCAGAATGCAACTTTTTTAATATTGTTACCAGTACTGTTATATAAAACATTACAGTTTAACTTTTCTTTTAAAAGTGAAACAAATTCTTGTTCTGTTTTTTCATCTGTTTCACCGAATTTTAAAAACGGGTCTTCTTCAACTGAAGTAATATTATTAAGACCGACTGCATTTGCAAGACAATCATTAACGCCGTCTTTTGCAATATCAAGACAAGTGTGACTACTGATAAAAGAAATGCCGGAAGATATCGCTTTGTAAACAAGTGTATTAGATGTAATATTCTTTACAGGAGTAAAAATAAGCGGATGATGTGTGATAACTAAATCAACATTCTCTTCAATTGCTTCGTCAATTACATCTTTTGTGACATCAAGAGAAAGCATAACCTTTTTTACTTCTTCATCTTCATTTCCAACTAAAAGACCTGTATTATCCCAAGGAGCAGCAGAACAAAAAGGTGCAAAAGTGTCTAAAAAAGAATAAATATCTTTAACCGTAAACATCAACTGTTTCCTCCTGCGTTTTACTTGATTTTCTCAAGTCAAATCTTATAATTGCAATTATTAAAGAACCCATAACAAAAATTTCTGTAATAATACCTGCATAAGAAGCATTTAAAATATTGTAAACAAGCCAACAAGGTGAACTCGGGAAAGTTAAAAATCTGATTTTCTTTTCACTCTGAAACCAGTTACTTACAGTTGTTAAAAGCATTGCAATAAGCGGTAGAACTGAATACCATTTATCCCAGGTAGCAATACAAGCAACTGTGTAAACAACCATAAATACCGCTACCCATATTTTACTCTTTGCCCATTTTTTTGTGTTATTCATAAACACCAAAGAACGGGTACCTGCAAGAATATTCATAATAGCACCTGTGTATGCACCTAAAATTATGTAATGAATTGCAAAAAGTGCTGCTGATATTACTGTGCAACCTAAAATTCTTTTTCTTTTGCTTTGCTGATAAGCAATTATTGTAAGTGCAGTACCACCAAAACCTATTATCTGTGCTAATAAATCCAACTTATCCATAAATAAAACCTTTTAAATCTTCGATTAACTTTGCTAAATCTTCAACATTTTCGTCTTCTCTGTGTTTTAGAGCATTATATTTTTTCTCTAACCTGTTCAGTTGCATTTTAAGATGTGCTTTTGCTTCCATTATAAATTGCCTCCCTTTGCTTATTTACCGTTATTGGATGTCTTGGAGCCTGCATGACCCTTGAAAAGGCGTGTAGGCGCGAACTCGCCCAGCTTATGTCCAACCATATCTTCGGTTACATAAACGGGAACGTGCTTTCTGCCGTCATAAACAGCAATTGTATGTCCAACGAACTCTGGGAAAATTGTAGATGCTCTTGACCATGTCTTAAGCACTCTTTTTTCGCCTGCTGTGTTCATTTCTTCTATTCTTTTATATAGTTTAGCGTCAACGAAAGGTCCTTTTTTCAAAGATCTACCCATTTGACAACCTCCTCTCTTATAAAAACCGAAAAGTTATTATTTAGCGTTTCTTGCTTTAACAATAAACTTGTTACTTTGTTTTTTCTTGCTTCTTGTCTTAAGACCAAGAGCAGGTTTACCCCAAGGAGTAACCGGTGCCGGTCTTCCGATTGGTGATTTACCTTCACCACCACCGTGAGGGTGATCGCATGGATTCATAACAACCCCTCTG
>CALAEU010000290.1 GCA_937891215.1 uncultured Clostridia bacterium | reverse complement strand
AAGATAAGTCGATGAAGGCATTAAAAGAATTCTTGAGCCCTGAGTTCATTGGTAGAGTTGATGAGGTTATATTCTTCAACAATCTTAATGAAGAAAATCTTAAGAAAATTGCAAAAATTCTTATTGATGAGCTTAAAGAGCCACTTAAAGATAAGGGGATCAACTTCGTTGTTGGTAAAGGTGTTGCAGAAATCATTGCAACAAAATCTGTTGACGGTGGTAGAGGCGCAAGAGATATAAGAAGAAATATAAGAAAAGATATTGAAGATAAAATTGCAGATATTCTCATTGAAAGAGCCGAAAAAGAAACAAGCGAAATCAATGTAACTGCAGTTGAAAATGAAGTTAAAGTTTCATATAAAAAATAAGAGAAAAACAGCCGGACACGAAAGTGTTCGACTGTTACTATTAAGAAAAGGTGTTTAATATGGAAAGAAAAGGCATTTATAAATCAAATAAATTTCCACAAAGAATGTGCGAAGTGTTTACGGCTGAAAAAGGTCTTCTTACAGATAAAGCATTATGTCTTGGTGCATCAGAAAATGGCACAATTTTTATTGGTACTGAAAGTGGTCTTAATTACAGAAAAAAAGACGGAACTTTCGGTTCATTTTCTTGTGGTGCGGTTACAGTAATTGCACAGGGTAAAGACGGAATTATTTTCTTTGCTTCAGGAAAAACTGTTTATATTTGTGAAAATGGTAAAATCCGTGAGTTACAGACATTAGAAGAAGATGTAAAAGGTATTACTTACGCAACCGAAACATTTCTTATTACTGAAAATAATATCTATAAATTGGAGGATGGCGAATTTAAGTGTTTCCTCGATAATGAATTGAAATCTGATGGTATTTCTTCAGCACCAGGCAGACTTATGGCGAACTGTGATACCGCTATTTCAGTTTTTGTTGGTAAAAGAAAACACTGGATGTGCATATTCCCTGAACATTCTTCAATGCCTTATTTTCATATTAATTCAATTACTTTTGATAAGAAGACAGGATTCTTATGGATTGCAACTGATAAAGGTGCTTATATTTATGACAATAACAACTCATGGTTTGGACCAAATGAATTATCAGGACTTCCGGAAGAAGTAATTTATAAAATAGCTTTTGCTGAAGATGGCAGAATTGCATTTGCTTCAAATGCTGGTTTAATACTTGTTAAAAATGGTGTGAGAAAATACCTCCCCGCTACTCGTTGGGTATTGGATGAAAAAGTTAACGATGTTATCTTTTCAGGTAACGACATTTGGACTGCAACAGATAAAGGTGTTACAAGAATTTATGAAGAAGAAATGACACTCTCTGAAAAAGCACAAAAGGTATTTGATTACACGGAAAAATATTTTGTGCGTGAACCTGGTTTTGTTACAGGTATAGGTGATATCAGGAATAATGATATTACAACTGGAAAGCCTAATATTACTGATAATGATGGTCTTTGGAGTCATTATTATTTAGGTGGACTTTGCTACTGCTATGCTGTTACAAAAGATAAAAAGGTTTTAGAAGCAGCAAGAAGAACTATGAATGCCTGTGCGTTACTCACTAAAATTACAGGTAAAAAAGGTTTTACTGCCCGTGCTGTAAGATATGAAGGCGATGAAGGCTACGGAGAAAATCTTGATATGCAGATTGACGGTGGCGAATGGCATAAAGCACCTGACGGAAGCTGCGAATGGTTAGGTGAAACCTCAAGTGATGAAATGACAGGTCACTTCTTTGGTTTTTCTCTGTACTATGATTTCTGTGCAGATAAAAAAGAAAAAGAATACATAAAAGAAATTATTTGTGATATAGTTGACCATATAATTGAACATAAATATCGTCTTCACGATATTGACGATAAGCCAACCACATGGGCTTGTTGGGACCCGGATGAGCTTAATGGTAAAAGTATGTGGCTCTGGGAAAAATGTATAAATTCACTTGAAATTTTAACATTCTTAAATGTTGCTTACCATATGTCAGGTGATGAAAAATACAGAAAAGAATTTTTAAGACTTGCAATTGATGAACATTATCTTTTAAACGCAGCACAACCTAAAAAGGATGATGCAAGAGTTTGTCATATAGATGATAACTTAGGATTCCTTTGCACAACAACATTTTTAAGACTTGAAAAAGACCCAAGTATCAGAGCATATATCTTAATGGGACTTCGTCAGCACTGGGAATATGAAAGAACTGAGAGAAACCCATTCTTTAATCTCGCGTATAATGCATTCACAGACGATGTTTGTGATATTGAATATGCAATTAAACATTTAAGAGAAATTCCGCTTGATTTTATTCAGATTCCTATGCTTAACAATAATCGTAAAGGTTTAGAATTTGATATGGGTCAGGAAAAATGGGGAGGAAGCGAACAACTTAAAATTGCTCTTGATATTGATGAAAGAGTTGTTGCGAATTTTGACACTAATATTTATAAAGTCAACAATGGTAGGGGAACTTCGGCTGCAAATACAGGTAACTTCTTAATTCCATATTGGTTCGGCAGGTATTATGGTTTAATTGAAGAATAAATTAAAAACCGGTGCTCAGAAGAGCATCGGTTTTTTATAAAATCAATTATTCATTAGAGTGAGTGTATTCGAACCAAATATGCCTTAAATGTCCGATTTCACG
>CALAEU010000289.1 GCA_937891215.1 uncultured Clostridia bacterium | reverse complement strand
TTCTATTAAATCATCTCGTTCTTTTATACCAACACCATTTTTTAATTTAGTGTTTTCAGTTGTCAATTCTTCAACTTTAGAAGATAATTCTTGAATAGTTAAATCTTGTTTTTTAATATCTTTAGTTTTTTTGATATTATCTTTATGAATATCTTTAGAATAATCAATTAACTTATTAACATCATCTTGAGATGTCATAATTTGATATTCTTTTAAATATTCACTATCTAAAGTTTTTTCATATCTAGCACTAGCTTCAGTTCTCATGCCAAGTTTAGCAGCATTTCTTCTAATCATACCAGCATCAAAATTAGCAGACTCCAAAATAATAGACTTAGTATTCTCGGTAACCTCCGAATCTAAACCACCCATAATACCAGCAATAGCAACTGGTGTTGTAGCATTTTTAATTAAGAGTGTGTCGGTTGTAATATCTCTTTCAGTGTTATCAAGAGTAGTGAATTTGCAATCTGCGTCTGGTGTGCCGATTTTAATTTCGTCAATTTTATTACCATCAAATGCGTGAGTTGGTTGACCCATTTCAAGCATAATGTAGTTTGTAAGGTCAGCAAGTAAGTTGATACCACGCATACCGCAGTAGTAAAGACGAATTTGTAATGAAAGGGGACTCACATTTTTAGTGATGTTATCCATTTTAACACAAGAATAACGGTAAACGAGGTCAGGTCTTTCAACAGTAACTTTGATTCTTTCATCGCCGCTGTATGCTAAATCTGAAAGATTAAGTGGTTTTAATTCTCTGCCTGAAAGTGCAGAAAATTCACGCGCAATACCATAGTGACCCCAGAGGTCAGGGCGGTTTGTGAGAGATTTATTATCAACCTCAAAAATAATATCGTCAATAGGGTAAATTTCTTTTAAATCTGTACCATTAGGAACATCAACATCAATTTCCATAAGCCCGGATTTATCATCAGAAAGACCGAGTTCGTAAGCGGAACAACACATACCCTCTGATTCATAACCTGCAACTGTTGCTTTTGTAATATCACCGGCAGGAACTTTACCGCCAGCTTTAACAAAAGCAATTTTCATATTTTCTCTTACATTAGGTGCACCACATACAACATCGTAAACTCTGTCGCCACCATCAACCTTGAGAAGATGAAGTTTTTTTGAATTTGGGTGATTTTCAATAGAAAGGATTTCACCAACTACAACGTTTTTTATATCTTCACCTTTAACAATGATGTCTTCTACTTCAGCAGTAGCAAGGGTAAAACTTTCAATAAGTTTTTTAATGTCAAGACCTGAAAGGTCAACATATTCTTTAATCCAGTTAATAGAAACAAACATTATTTACCCTCCTTTTCATCATCAATAAAAGTTCTGTTTGTGAATTGTGAAAGTGATTTTAAGTTGCAACTGTTAAATACACGGATGTCTTTAATTCCGTAACGCATCATAGCAAGACGGGTTAAACCTAAACCAAAAGCGAAACCTGTGTATTCTTCAGGGTCAATGCCACCCATTGATAAAACATTAGGGTGAATCATACCGCAAGGGCAGAGTTCAAGCCAACCTGAGCCTTTACATGACGGGCAACCGTCACCACCACAGATAAGGCACTGAATATCAAGTTCAAAACCAGGCTCAACAAATGGGAAGAAACCAGGTCTTAAACGAACAGTAACATCACGGTTGAAAACTTCTGAAAGCATAGTTTTCATAAAGTAAATAAGGTTAGAAATAGAAATATCTTTATCAACCATAATGCCTTCCATCTGGAAGAATGTATTTTCGTGACAAGCGTCAATTTTTTCGTTTCTGAAGCATCTGCCAGGGAAAATAACTCTTATAGGTCTGTTATTTTCTAATTCTTTTTTATATTTAATAAGAATAGCATTCTGTGCCGCAGATGTGTGAGTTTTTAAAAGTTGATTTGAGCTTAAATAATATGTGTCCTGCATATCACGGGCTGGGTGATGTTTTGGAATATTAAGTGCTTCAAAGCAATGGTAATCATCAACTATTTCGTCATAGTCTTCAATTGAGAAGCCCATACCGGCAAAAATATCTTCAACTTCTCTTTGAACAAGAGTAATTGGGTGATAAGAACCTTTGTCTTCGTTAAGAGGGAATGAAACATCGTAATCTTCAGCAGAATTTATAAGTGATTCTTCTTCTTTCTTTTTAATTTCTTCATTCTTTTCGCCGAGAGTTTTTTCAATGAATTGTTTTACTTCATTGATAATCTGACCAGCTTCTTTCTTTTGCTCATTAGGAATATTTCTTAATTCGCTCATAAGAGATGTAATAGGGCCTTTTTTACCGAGAAACTCAATTCTTAATTGTTCGAGTTCTGCGGAAGAAGTTGCACTATTAACTTTTTCTAAAAATTGCTGTTTTAAAGCATTTGCATTTTCAAGCATTTTCAGTTCTTCCTTTCAGTAACATTATTATTTATATGTGACAGGGTAGGGTGCGTTGTCTTGTTTTAAAGCAAAAAAATAACGCCCCATCCCAGAAGGGACGAAGACATCTCCGCGGTACCACCCTTGTTTTTGCATAGAGTGACTGTATTCGAATCAGATATGGTTTAATACAGCCACTTTTCCCCGTAACATCGTTAAAACTCTTGAAATACGTCAGTATTCCTGCGAGTTTTGCCTTGT
>CALAEU010000288.1 GCA_937891215.1 uncultured Clostridia bacterium | reverse complement strand
CTAATAAGTGAAATTGATCGAGGGGGAAAGAGATATTCTGTTGGGTTCGAACGAAGTATAAGTGAAAAAAAGGGAGAACGTGGATTGCCGCGTTCTCCCTTTTTTTAATCTTCATTTTTGTCTGGTATTTTTCCATCCGCAGATAACAATACCGCAAGCCAGCGTGTGGAATCAAACTGGGCCGTGATAATATAAATTGCAACCAGCATGGGAACACTGAAAAACATTCCTGCGATACCCCATATCATTCCCCAGAATACCAGGTTGATTAAAATTGCCAAGGTGGACAGATTTAAACTTTTTCCCATCAGTTTTGGTTCCATGATGTTGCCGAACAATATCTGTAATCCAATCAGACCGCCTGCCGTCAGTAATGGTAATTCCCAGCCAGGGGCAACGGTAAATGAATACAATATTGGCAGTGAGCAGGCCACGATTGCACCGATTGTTGGAATATAACTGGTAATAAATACTATAAATGCCCACACACCCGCAAATTCAAGCCCAATCATTTGTAGCCATATGTAGGACGCAATACCTGTGATGCCAGATATGGCTGTTTTCATAAACAGATACTTTTTCATGTTTTTATCAATGCTGTCGATTATGTAGCGTATTTTTTTGGCACGTGTCTTGTTAGGTATCATTGCAGTGAATTTTTTGTTAAACGTGCTTTGTTCAACAAACATAAATATCATATACACAAATATCATGCCGACAGATGTCGCAAAGTTTGCAACAGATGATCCGATGTTGGTCGCAATCTTGGTTATGTTTGGAATCATATTGGCATCAAAGTGCAGACCGATTGAGTCGGACAGGTAATTGCCAAACAAAATTAGTTTATGTTGAATCGCAGGCAGTGCAATTACAAGTTCCGAGAACATTGGTTTTACCTGAGATGCAAATATGTAGATAAGGGCACATATTGAAATAAATGCAAACGATAATGATATTGCGTTGTAGAAAAAATCCCGTGCCTTGGATGTGGTGCGTGGAAATATCAAGCGGAAATAATCTGCAATTGCGTTTATTAAATCCTGAGTGCCTTCTAATATCGGAGCACAGATTTCAAAATATTCATAACCTTTGTCTTCAATAAATTTTTTAAAGTTTTCTCTTTGTTCATCACTTGCAAGGTCTATTTTATTACCTGCAACAATCTGTGGGTAGTTTAAAAGTTCTTCATTATATTTTTTGAGTTCTTCGTTAATGGTTTCAAAGTCTGTGAATGGGTCTCTGCCTTCGCTACCGCTAACATCAACTACATGAACAAGCACACGACATCTTTCAATGTGCCTTAAAAATTCGTGACCAAGACCAATACCCTGGGATGCACCTTCAATAATACCAGGAATATCTGCAATAACAAAACTGCTTTCAGGGCCCATTCTTACAACACCAGGAACAGGGATAAGTGTAGTAAAATGATAATCTGCAATAATAGGTTTTGCTTCACTTACAACAGAAATAAGTGTACTCTTACCAACATTAGGGTAACCAATCAACCCGACATCCGCTAAAAGTTTAAGTTCAAGTGTAACATCCCATTCTTCACCGGGCATACCGTCTTTTGCAAAACGCGGAACTTGTCTTGTAGGTGTGGCAAAGTGAGAGTTACCCCAACCACCATTACCACCTTTAGCAGCAATAAATGTTTCGTCTTTGCTCATATCTGCCATAACAGCACCGGTTGACTCTTCTCTTATTACTGTTCCCCTTGGAACTTTTATTATTAAATCTTGACCGCGTTTTCCGCTACATCTGCCACCGCGACCGTTTTCGCCACTCTCAGCTTTGTATTTTCTTTTGTAACGGAAGTCAGAAAGGGTAGAAAGGTTATCATCTACCTGAAAGACAATGTTACCACCTTTACCACCATCGCCACCATCAGGGCCACCAGCATTAATATATTTTTCTCTGTGAAAGGCAACAGCACCATTACCACCATTACCTGCGATTATTTTAATTTTCGCTTTATCTACAAACATAGTATTTCTTCCTTTTGTTTTTTAATACATACATAAGTCATTATACTATAATATTATAAAAATATAAATAGTTTTTCTGAAAAAATATAAATTAAAAACACAAAAACATTTTGAGAGCGAACATTATACGAACAAGAAAAGAACATTTCGAGTAAAAAAACAATGTTTTTTATCGGTTTTTTGCGTTTTTTAGAGCGAAAGTACTATTCAAGGTACAATAAAAAGAAAAAATAAAGAACATTTGTGTTGACATTTGTTGAAAAGATGATATAATTGACTTATAAACAAATGTTCGTCAAATGTTCGTTTGATTTTCAGGAGGTAATTTTTATGACAGGTACAACATTTTTAAGATTCGTTTTAGAAACACTCGCAGTTTTAGCAATTGGTTACTGCATTTATCATGAAGCAGATATTATCCGATTTGAGAAAAAATTAATCCGCTTTTTAAAACGTGCTAAGAGAATAATCAAAGAAGAAATCAGAGAAAGCAAAAAAGTTAAAAGGCAGCAACAAGTTAATAACATCGTTGAATTAAAACCAAATGATGAAACTGATGTTTACTATGAATATTTGCTTGATAAAGTAGGGTGAAATATATTTCGGAAAAACAGTTGACTAACACCATATATAGTTATACAATAAATGTAATAAGTAGGTGTTAAAATGACAGTCGGAATAGATACAGTTGAAATAAAACGCATAAAAGAGTTAATAAATAAAGAACGCTTTTTAGAGCGTGTATTTTCAGAAGATGAAATTAAAGAATTTAGTTTGAAAAATAATAAACCGGAGCACATTGCGGCAGCATTTGCAAGTAAAGAGGCTTTTTCAAAAGCGCTCGGTACAGGTATTTCTGGTTTTAAACTTACAGAAGTTTCTTTGCTTCATCTTGAAAGTGGTAAGCCATATCTTAAGTTTTCGGGGAATGCGTTATCAATCGTTACAGAAAAAAGACTTTCATTTGATGTGAGTATTACTCATACAGATTTACTTGCAACTGCAGTTGTTATAACTTTTTAGGTGGTGTTAAAATGGGTACAAAATTTATGCTCGATTATTCAAAAGCAAAAGATTTGTTACCGAAACGACCGATTGATGGTAATAAAGGTACTTTTGGCAGAGTGTTAATTATTGCTGGCAGTATGAAAATGATTGGTTGTTGTGATTTAGCGGTCAAAGGTGCTTTAAGATGTGGGGCAGGTTTAGTAACCCTTGCTTTTCCTGATTGTATTTATGTACCTCTGGCATCCCGACTTACAGAAAACACTTTTTTACCACTTCCATCAAAAAGCGGCAAACTTTCAATTGAAGCATTACCTTTGATTTTAAAAGAAATTAAAAAGTGTGATACAGTTGTTTTCGGTTGCGGTGTAGGTTTAAATGATGATATAAGAGAGATAGTTACAGAATTAGTTCTCAAATGCAATAAACCATTGATTTTAGATGCAGATGGACTTAATGCGCTAGCAGATAATACAGATGTGTTAAAATACGCAAAACATAAAATTTTACTTACACCACATCCAGGGGAAATGTCGAGACTTATAAGAAAAGATATTGATTTTATTGAAAAAAACAGAGAAAAGGTTATAACTGCTTTCTCTAAAGAGTATAATGTTAATGTGTTACTAAAAGGTCATAATACACTTATCTGTAAAAGAGATGGAACATTACTTTGCGAAAATAAATCGGGGAATACAGGCCTTTCAAAAGGTGGCTCTGGTGATTTGCTTTCAGGAATGATTGCAGGTCTTACACCATCGTTAAATGGTAATTTGTATCAGGCTGCATGTCTTGGTGCGTATATTCACGGTTTAACCGCAGAACTTGTAAGTAGCAGATTTTCAGAGTATTCAACATTGCCGAGTGATTGTGCAGAAAATATAGGTTATATTATTAAGGCTATTACTGAAAGCGAGTGAGTATTTTAAAACGAATTTCATTTCTTTTTGTTGTTTTTTTTATTTGTTTTGTGTTTTCTTCCTGTAAATCAGAACTTTTAAAATCTAACAACCTCAGGACAATAGATTTTAGCGAAACACAAAAAGTCCAAGTCGTAACAAATGATGAAATTTATAACATCAACTTATTGAAGAATGAAAATGGGTGTGTTAATATAAGTTTTCTTGAAGAAGCTCCTGTTACGCTTCTTAATATGAATGTTAAAATTAATAATGATGTTTGTGAACTGCAAAGTGAAGATATTAATTTTTCTACAAGTATCAATAATTTCAATAATGATTTTTTACCAGTTATAATATATAAATTTCTACTTGAAACTGATTTCGCAAACGAACAGTTTAACTATGAAAGAGCTGGTAATGTGTATTTTATTGAGAAAATTGTGTTGGGTAAAACAGTTGTTTTTACAGTTCAGTTATCACTTGATGAATCATCTCAGAGTTATATGATAGAAATAAAATAGACAAAACACTTAAATTTGTGTTTTGTCTATTTTATTTATTATTAAGTGTTGAAAAATTGTTTTTTATATGTTAAAATTATTTACAATATGTTAATAAACTCAAAAAGGAGATAGATTATGGAAGCATTAGAAAGAGCTTTACTTTATGCAATGCCAAACTTTATGGGTATAGCGATTATAATTATTATGGTGATAAGCAGAAGAAACGTTTCTTTAAAAAATTCAGAAAAAATGTATTTTGACAATACACTCATTTCTACTGCAATTTTCTTGTTTGTTGGTTCAATGCTCTGGTTCTGTGAGTGTTCCCAGGAACCATTCGTTATTTTCCTTAACAGAATTTTTTCATTTACTTATAGTATGGTACTACCTGCAATCGGCATGTTCTATGTTTTTTATTGTGAATGCAGAATGTCACCTGAAAATCAGGTTCCAAGGATGAAGAAATTTATTTTTATGTTTCCTGCAATCCTCAATGCAGTAGTAGCGTTATTAAGTGTATTTACAGGTACATATTTTGATATTGTTGATGGTAAATATGTTCGTGGTCCACTTTTCTCAATTCCATTTGTAATTTTGTTTGCATACCTTATCTATTCAGCAGTTACAACGTTCTTAACATCAAAAAGACAAATCAATTTAACTAAAAAACCAGAGTTTTTATATCTCGCATCTTTCTCTATATTACCTGTCATTTGTGGTGTGGTACAGATTATTTTCTATGGTGTAGAAGTTCTTGCGATTTCATTGGTTGTTTCTTCACTTGTTGTTTATAATGAAGCTCAGAACAGACTTATTTCAATTGACCCACTTACTATTACAAACAACAAATGGCAACTTAACAGATACTTAGAAAGAATTGGTAAAACTCTTTCACCGCAAATGATGCTTTTTGTTATGTTTGTTGATATTGATAATTATCGTTCAATTGTAAGAAGTTATGGCAGAGAAGCAGGTAATGAGGCTGTGGTTGAAGCGGCAACAAGACTTAAAAAGATTGTTTCGGGTTCACACGATTTCCTTTGTAGAATAGGTACAGACCGTTTTGTTATTGTAGCACAGCGTCCTAGTGAACCTGCAGCGGATATAACAAGAACAACGTATGCTAAAAAGTTTGAAGAATTAGGCAAACAGGATTTTAAAGCTTACGACCTTAATGTTTCAATTGGTCTTGCAGGTGCAGAAACAATTAGTAGTATGGAAGATGTTGACTTGCTTATTAACGAAGCAGAAAAGGATATGAAAAAAATCCGTAAAGTTGCGAGAAGATTTTCTAAAATGAGCAAATCTTCAATATATGGTGGTAACTATTACGAAGAAGAATAATAAAAATAAAAACTTCTGACTATCGCAGTCAGAAGTTTTTTAATATCAGATTTAACTTATTTCTTTAAAAGAGATGCAGCAGCTTCATCAAGGAAAACAACAACATCTTTGTGGTTTTGTAAAATAGAAGCAGGAACTTTTGGTGTAACTTCACCTTCAACCATATTTTTAATAGCTTCTGCTTTTTTCTCACCAGTTGCAATAAGCACAATCTTTTTAGCTCTCATAATCTGTTCAATGCCCATTGTAAGAGCATAGTGTGGCATTGCACCTTCATCAAAATAAATTTTGTTTGCGTTTATTGTGCTATCTGTGAGTTTTACTTTAAATGAACCAACTGTGAATTCGTCTGCAGGTTCGTTAAAGCCAATGTGCGCATTGTTACCGATACCTAAAAGCTGAACATCAATTCCGCCAGCGTTGTTGATTTCTGCGTCATATCTTGCACATTCTTTTTCAGTATCTTCTGCGTTACCATCAAGGAAGTGAACATTTTCTTCTTTAATATCAAGTGAATTAAAGAGTTGTTCGTGCATAAAAGTGTAGTAACTGTTTTTATCATTCTTTGGTAAATCACAGTATTCGTCAAGATTATAAGTTTTAACATCTTTGAATGAAATGCCACCATCATTATATGTTTTTATAATGTTCTGGTATGTCGGAATAGGAGAAGCACCAGTTGCAAGTCCGAGAACTGCGGTTGGATTTTCTTTTATTGCATCAGTGAAAATTTTAGCAGCCTCTACACCTATTTCTTCAGCAGTTTTAAAAATTTTAATTTCCATTTTTATCACCCTTTATTAAATTATTACGATAAAATTATACCACAAAAAATAAATATTAAAAGGGGAATTTTGTTTTTTTTAAAAGAAATGTTGAAAAAATTAATAAAATGTTATAATATTATAAATGGTATATTCATTTTGAGGTGTTACAATGATAGAAAATATAGTTTTTGATATGGGTGGAGTGATTTTAGACTTCAATTTGAAAAAAATTGTTGAAGCAGAATTCAGTCCCGAATATCACGATGTTATCTATGAGCACGTGTTTGGGGAAAATAGTGTGTGGAAAACGCTTGATGAAGGTATCTATACTTACGACCAGGTTATTCCCGGTATATTAGAAAAAATACCAGAAGAAATTCACGAAAAAATTGCCGCTATGGTAACTGATTTTTACGATTATATGCCACCGATTAAAGAAACTTATGAACTAATTAAAGAGTTGAAAAATAATGGGTATCCAATATATCTTCTGTCAAATGCAACACCGCGTTTTTTTGACAGGTATTTAGATGTTCCGGCGTTCGAATTTTTTGATGGTTTTTTCATTTCATCGTGTTATAAACTTTTAAAACCCAATAAAGAAATTTATGAGGCATTTTGCAATAAATTTTCATTGAAACCAGAAGAGTGTTTTTTCATTGATGATTTGGAAGCCAATATAAAAGGTGCAAAAGACTATGGCATGAGTGGTTTTGTATTTTCTGCACCTGATACTGATTCGTTAAAAATGGCTTTGAGAGAAGCTGGTATTAATATTTAGAATTTAAGAGGTATTACTTATGAAAAAAATTGTTTCATTATTTGTTGCATTATTCACAATTACATCGGTGTTATTATGTTTTACTGCTTGTAAGGATAAAACACCTGAAGAACCAACAACAGATAATAACGTAATTACGACTGATAATATACGTTATGGTTATTCTGCAGAGGTTACTGCGACTTCGTTAAAGGTTTATAAGGATGATGTTTTTGTTCAGGAACTTACTTATCCAGAAAACAAATTGGAGACTTTTGTATTAGGATTTGCTAAAAATCATATTGCTTTTCAGGATATGAATTTTGACAATAACGAAGATATTTGCCTTACGATTTCTGCAAATAACGGTATCTTTAATTACTGTTGTTGGATTTTTGATTCATCCAAAGGCGAGTTCGTCTATAATGAAACTCTTTCAAGTTTTACATCAATGACTTTAGATACCGTGAAAAAGCAAATTGTTGTATCCCAGAAAATTGGCGAATCCACTTCTTATGTGATTTATGAGTGGGTTAATGGCGAACTTAAAAAGATAGAAACAAAAAACGAGTTGCCAGAAACAGTTACAAATACTGTTCTTGGTTCTACAAGTTCAGATTCAACTACATCAAGAGAGCCAGAAACTACTAAAAATAATACAGTAAAAGATACTACAGCACCAAATATTATTACACCACAACCAGAACTTACAAAACCATCTGGTGGCGGTTCAGGCAATGGTGTTAATTATTCACCTGATATTTATGCAGATGAGTGGTATTGATTAATATAAATTAAGACAGAAAGGTAAAAGTTATGCCAGAAGAAATTAAAATTGTTGAAGAGACTCCCACATTTGATGATAAAATGTCTTTAAAGGAAGAAGCAGAATCTTTTAAATTTTTCAAAAATTGTTCGGCAACGCTAAAGAAACTTTCGGTTGCAATGTTTGTGATTAACTTGTTCTTTATTGTAATCGGGGTTGTTATAGGTGCAGTTGTAGCAAGTGCATACTATGGTGTTCAAGTGGTAGCATTACTTGCAGTACCGATTATTTCTGTAGTAGTTATTTTTGTAATTATAGCAAGACTTATATCGGCTTTGATTTATGGTTTTGCTGAAATAGTAGAAAAAAATGAAACACAGAAAGAGTCAAAAGTAAAAAGAGAGCCAACAAAAGAAAAAGAAGAAAAAGAAAAATCAAAAAAATATATTGAAATTAGTATCGGTGGAATAATAGCAGTATTATTTATAGTATTACTTATAGTTTTAAATATAAGTTTAGGAAAAAAAGCATATAATATAACTAAAGGAAATAGCACGACGCAAAACAATGTGGTTGATACTGATGCAGAAGTAGAAGAAACAATTGGTACAGTATTAAATAACCAAAATCGGTACAGTAAATAAATTAATAGAAAAAATAATATTGCCAATGAATACTACAGCAAGTATCTATCAAATAGGTACATTTGATACATATACTATTCCAGATGATTTGAAATTAAGAATTGGATGGGCAAATTTAAAAGAAGAGTCAAAATTTCATGCAAAACAAGCAACAGGAGAATCAATAGTTGTTGTTGAAAAAAATGCAATGCGAGAAAGTATCAAAGAGATATTTGGGAGTCAAATAAAATATAAAGATGTATCATTTGATAATACAAATATCAAAACATTTTCGACATATGCTGAAACACAAGGAATAATTAATTATGAAGCAGAAAAATATACTGGAATAATAAATGAAAGAGTTGAAGAAGATAGAGTAGCATTTATTTATCAAGAAATTCAAAAAATTATTCAGTATAACAATGAAATTGAGATTGTAATAAAAACAGCATTTGTGAATCAAGAAGATGACAAATATGTAATATATCAAAATTATAATGACGATTTCGAAAATAAATTATTAGAGACAACATATGAAAAAATGTTCGAAAATTCAGTATTTAATAAAAGGACAGGAGAAGGTGCGGTAGCAATAAGTAATAATAAAGTATTAGATGAAATTAGACATGAATTAAATACATATAAATATACTTTTACAAAAGACGATTCAACAGAAGAATATTATTTAAAAGAATTTAAAAAAGAAAATAGTAAAGCTTAAACAAAAGGCTAATAAATTTGATAGTGATTCAAATTTATTAGCTTTTTATATGTTTTTGCTTAAGTTAGATTATTCATAGTAAGTCCATCTAAAATGTCCCGAAATTTTAGAGTATAAAGAATAAATTTCAAGAATATCTTCTTCACGATTTTTTTGGCCACCATTATGTATCAAATATGGAACACCATTTTTATTTCGTTTATCAGAAATAATTCCAATATGTCTATTTTCGAAAGTAACAATATCTCCGGGTTGCCAATCCGCAATCTGTGCCAAATCTGTGGATAACGAAGTTGCATTTCTAGAGAAAAATGAAATTAAATTAGGAACTCTTCGAAAATCAATATTAGGATCAGGTTTGCCACCTACACGAGGATAAGCTACAACATTATTTTTTATATCTTCATCAATTAAATCTTTTAAATTATATCCAGCATTTTTAAAAGCTCTCCAAACAACGTCGGTGCATACACCTTCTGTATCAGGAGGGTAACCACCTGCGTAGTAAGCGCTTTTATAAATAGGATGATTTTTAGCATCTTGTCTAGCACCAAGCATAATATCAGTATAATCGTCAATACCATCATGATCAAAATCAGTAGTACTTTTAATAGAACTTATTCCAAAATCTTCAGCATAAAATATTGTTTGGGGAAATGGTAGTATATTAGAATGATTAAATAAAAATATAAAACTAACTAAAATAACAGACATAAATATTAATATAAATACAAAAAATATTTTTTTCATGGAAACTCCTTTTTTAGAATTATATCAAAACGAATAATAATGAACAATATAAAAATGAATTAATATAAAAAAAATCTTGTCTTAGTTAAAAATTTAATGTATAATTGCCAAGTAAGGAAAAGAGGTACAAATAATGAAAGAATTAAAATACTATCCGGTAAGGGAAATTAAAAACATAAAAGAAATGCTAGAAACATCATGTAATACATATAGTGAAAAAGCAGCATATTTAACTAAAGAATTTGGAACAAAAGAATATCAAGAAATTAAATACAAAACATTACTAGAAGAAGTAAATAAATTAGGAACAGCATTAATAAAAAGAGGATTAAAAGGAAAAAATGTAGCTGTAATAGGTGAAAACAGATATAATTGGGCGTGTTCATATCTAGCAGTTATATGCGGAACAGGAATAGTAGTTCCATTAGATAGAATGCTACCAAAACAAGAAATTGTAAGATGTTTAGAAAGAGCACATGTTTCAGCTGTAATATATTCAGATAAGGTAAAAGAAGTAATCGAAGAAATTGCAAATGAAGGTTTAAATTCTAATATAGAAATGTTTATCGGAATGGATAGAAAAAAAAGTGAAGGAAAATTTATATCATATTCTGAACTTTTAGAAGAAGGAAATAAATTATTAGAAGAAGGAAATAGAGAATTTTTAGATGCTCAAATAGATATTGAAGCAGTAGCAGAAATTTTATTTACATCAGGAACAACATCTAAATCTAAAGCAGTAATGTTATCACAAAAAAATATAACCTTTAATATTCATCAACACAATCAAATGGTTGACCTAAGGACAGAAGATGTATTTTTATCATTTTTACCGATACACCATGTATATGAATGTGTTT
>CALAEU010000287.1 GCA_937891215.1 uncultured Clostridia bacterium | reverse complement strand
TTAAAATAATATTTACTGTTGATTTTTCTGGCACTGTAATATTCACTTTAAAAGAATTATTATCCTCCTTTTCCCATTCAACTTTTAAAATACCTTGTGGAGTTTTAATTTTACAATTCACAAACTCAAGTCCACAATCTAAAACAGGTTTTATCTGGAATGTTAAAAATCCGTTTTCTATGTTACAAACCCCTGCAAAGTGTGAGAAGAAAATTTCATCATAAGTAGCAAGAAAATAGTGGTCTTTTGAACGTGTTGTGGTTTCCCAACTCTCCCACGCGGAATCATCACCGAACGTAAGCCAATGGCCCCAGCTAGGGTATGTATTTTGTGTCAATACCTTATATGCAGTAGTAATATCACCATTATCGAGAAGAACAGGTAAAATGAATTTAGTACCAATACATCCTGTGTCAAGGTGATAACCTCTACATTTTATATCATCTACGAGATTTGAAAAAACTGTTTTTTTATATTCTTCAGGAACTAAACCGAATGAGAGCGGAATTAAATTTGATGTCTGACGATATTTACTTCTATTACCTCTTTGCTCCCAGAACAATGTTTCATAAATATTCTTTTCCTTATTAAAGAATTTTTCATTGAATGCGTTATAAATATTTTTCCTTGCACTCTCGAACTCGTCATTATTCTTTTTAATTCCAAGAACATCTGAAATATAAATTATACTCTCGAGCATTTTATAAACAAAGCCCGTACCACAAATTTCTGCACCCTCAGAGGTATTCGGGTCAACTTCTTCGTTTTCGCTGTTTACAGGTGCAACCCAGTCAGCAAGACCTTTAGTTCCCCATACCCAACCATTTTCTTTAAGTGCTTCAATCTGATTTTTACTAAATTTAACGAGATTTTCGTATACACTCTTTACAAACTCTTTATGGTCACAAAAACGCAAAAGTGCTTCTGCAGTAAATACAAATGCGGTATTCCACACAGGAGAATTCTGCCAACCCCAGTTTGCACTCGGCACCATAACAGGAACTGAGTTAAACTCATTGAAACAGTCATTCATTGTGGTAGTAAAACTCTCTAAAAACAACTTCAAATCAAAATTATACATCATTGATGTAAGACCGCAGTTAAGGTCACCAAGCCAACCATTCTTTTCCCAGACAGGCGTATCTGTTGGTTTACCTTGTAAATTATTAAGAATTGTTCTGTGCATTAAAGCATGTAAATCGTTCAAAAGCGAATTCGAGCAATTAAATTCACTTATAAATTCAACATCGTTTGCCACTTTGTAAAGTACAATATCTTCGGTTTTAATTTCAGTCGGGCAACCTGCAATTTCAATATATTTAAAACCTTTATAGCTGAATTTTGGTTCAAAGTAACATTCTTTACCATTACTTATAAATATATCGTGCTGAATATAACTTTCTGGCCACCAGTTACCATCGTGACCTTCGCCCTTACCTATTTTCTGGAACGTGCCATCTTCCTTTAACTGCTCCATATATGTAACAGTAATTACAGTATCTTTTGGTACATCTAATCTTATTCTAGCCCAGCCTGTAATCATCTCTGGCGCGGTTAATATGTAAGAACTGTCTCTCATTTTTTTTATTTCTTTAACTTTATATTCTTTAATTCTTCTTATAGGTTCGCTATTTTGCAAAGTAAGTTTGCCTGTTGGTGCTTCAACTAAAACTACATCTTTAAATATTAAATCAGTATTTCTCATATCGTGAGTTTCACCACAATAAATACTGTTTTTTGTAATAACGCCATTTGACGCAACTTTAAAAGTTTCGTCACTTTTAATTATTTCAGTTGTATTATCTATGTACTCGATAGCTAAATCTAAAATTAACCTTGGTGTGTTTCTCCAAGATGCAATATGCCAGTTCCACACTGGTGTTGGTTCATTATAAAAGCTGTTGCCGAGTTCGACAGTAATTTCATTTTCGTTCTCCCTTAAAAGAGCTGTAACATCAAAAGTTCTGTAATAAATAGTACTACTGTACTGTGAATGTGTAGGGTTAAGCACACTGTCATCTGGTAAACAATTGTTAATTTTAACCTCAAACAATCCCAATCCACAAATGTACAACACTGCTTTTTTAACATCTTTTTTTATTTTAAAATTTTTCTTAAAAAGTGGTGCAAATCTGTCTTCTGTATCAGTTGTAGCAGCAATCCACTTACCTGTAAAATTATAACTTTTCATATTTTATCACCTTAATTCGTAGTCGAGAATCTCCGACAATGAAGATTTTTGCATATCAGAAATACTTGCAGTTTTATAATCCAAATCATAATCATAATAATCAAAATCTCTATCTTCGACAACAAGATTTTCATTTGAACAACTCAAAAATGCAGAATATCTTACTCTCTTTTTTTCGTTTGTTAGTTCGTCTGTTATTCGCTTTTGTTTAATTATTTCAGTACCAAAAACAAAAAGTTTTAACATAAATACTATTATTTCTCTGTGACTTCTTAAATAATATTCTATATTTTCTCCTTGTCTTTCGCAAGTGTCACCAATATATGAAAGTAAAAGCCACATTGTGCAGTTACACACCCAATTTTTAATTCTGAAGTTAATATCTTTATCACTCTTTTTTGCTATCGCTTTACCGCTATCAAGATAAACACTTATTGTTTCAAGAAATTTTTCTGCTTTCTCTTTTTCAAATTCCGGGAAATCTTCTGCTCTTAAATCAATTAGATAATCACATAAAACATCATACACATCCCCACCATAAAAAAGGTTAGGGTTATAACTGTATTCACTTTCACCGGTTGTTTTAAAATCGAGTGAATTATCGTTTATGTTAAAAATAGGTTTTCTTATTTTTTTGTTATTTATTTCAAAAATTACTGATTTTGAATAATATAAAAAATCTTCAATTTCTTTTGGTATATAAATAGTTCTGTAATTTTTATCGCTTTTAAGCGCCCCTACTATTTTCTCAATGCACTCATTTTCAAAAAGATTTTCGCCATTGAGTTGAGACCAAAAGTATGAAATATTATTGTACCCCAATAACAAATTATCGGGAGTTTTGTCAGAATACCGTGACACTGCATATAAATCATCTAAGTATATATTTCTGTTACCGCTTCTTAAAAGATTATTTTTTCGTTGCTTACACTTACTGGAATTATAATCATTTAAAGGGTAATATGATGCTAATTTTTTAAAATCTTCATCACTGGTAATATTACGAAAAGCACCTAAAAAATTATCTCTCCATAAATTATACTCTGGAAAATCATTCACATAAATCACGCTCCAATCGGGATTTATGTGTTTTTTTATTTTTTTGTATATTTGAAAGTCTTTCTGAAATTTCTAATATCAAATCATTTGTTGCCATCATCATAAAAGGGTCACCTGTGTATTCTAAATTATTATCATAAAGATAAAAACGAATACAATACCAAAGACCATCTGCGATTTTTGAAAGGTAGCTATACTCAAAATCTTCATATAACTCGTTAAATGCATTGGTTAAAACTTCAGGGAGTTTATTTTTACTTTCTTCGGACATACCTTCCCATATTCTGTAAAACACGCTTTTGTTTTTGTCATATTCATATTCTTTTGAAGTTGAGCCCATAAATGTTTTTAAGAGTTTTACCACACCTAAAAATGTGTAGTCTTCTTTTCTACATTCGCTCATTAAAAAACCTATTATTACATAAAGCATATTTTTTATTGTAACAGCATCTTTTTCTTTAAACTCTCGCGTGAAAACCGGTGAAACGCTTTCGTCAAATGATTTATAGTAATCAATTATTTTATTTACGAACTCATTTATTACTTTAAATTCTTTTGACTCTTCTTTGAATGAAAACTCCGGAAACCCTCGCACAGCAATATGCGTCAGGTAAACATTATAACCGTAAACCTGATTTTTGAGATTTTCTATTAAATCCTGATATTTTTTGCTTTCATCCTTTAAAGCCCTATATTTTTCAACATTCGTCATAGTTTTTACCCTTTCAGTTTTCTATAGATATAATACTATATTTATACGCCTATGTCAATATGACTATTTTATTGTGACACTTCTTTGACTTTTAAAAAATCTGTGGTATAGTAAAGACAGAAAGAAACACAAAGCTCAAACGAAAGGAGCAAAAAGAAATGGCAAAAACAGTAAAACTTCTTCTGCTGGTAAAAGCCCACACAAAGATGTGGGCAACAACAAGAACTAAAAACCGAAAGGAGTAAGACAAAATGACAAACATCAATCTTAACAAACATCTGCTGGTTTCAGCCCACACAAAGATGTGGGCAACAAAAAAACAAAACCTGAAAGGAGCAAAAACATGGATACGCGCCATTCATTAGAAACCATTATAAAAACAAAACAAACTTCGCCAACCGAAATTTACGAAACGACCTACAAAATTTCATTCAAAGAATTTATACAAACTGAAGAAGATATCACAAAATTTACAAATCATCTTCTAAGTTTATCGGAAAAAATTTCTCCCCAAGAAGAAAAACTTCTTTTCTTCTTTTTACAGACTTCGCTTAATTATTTAAAAGATTTTTACAATAAAAATGACCAAAATCTACAAACTCTCGGTCTACTTGCCGCACTTCTTAAAAGTGATGCGTCATACAACGAACCATTGTATGACCAAATCGTTAAAGAAACACTTCAAAAAGCATATTTAAGTAAGCATCAGACTACAAGAAATTTCTACAAGCAATTTTTAGAAATACGCGATGAAAACTCTTCAAAAATTATAGAAAAACATTTCTGGAAAATTGTCGAGAACTATCAACCACCAAGGAATTAGACAACCAACCAACAAAGAAAGGAGAGAAATTTATGAAGTACCTTCCAAAAGATTTGCTCATAAAAAAAGCGCAGAAAAAAATAGTTCTTCTTGAAACTCAAAAAGAAACATTGAACAAGTTAGCTTCACTTATAAGCCTTCATTTAAGAAAACTTTCTGCTATTGAATCCGGTGTAGAAGCGGATTTACTCCCAAATAATTCTTTGTTAGTATTGGCAAGAACAGGTTGCGGTAAATCGCACTTAATAAAAGCATTAGCCGATGCCGCAGGTCTCAATGTATTCACAATTGACTCCAGTGCAATTAGTCCGGAAGGTTACAAAGGCACAACCTTAAGCCAACTTTTTAGTTTAGCAAAACAGGCATGTTCCAATAAAGAAATATTCAGTAGCAGTATAGTGATAATTGATGAATTCTGCAAAATGAAATTAAGGGATGGTGAAATTTCAAACCCACAATTCAACTTGTTACAAGTAATTGAAGGTAAAGGTCTCTCCTGCGATTTGGGAAGTGGCAGAACAGAATTTATCGACACCAGCAAAATGCTCTTTATATTCTCAGGCGCTTTTGACGGACTTGAGGATATGATTAAAGCACGAATGAAAGGCAGAAACACAATCGGTTTTGTCAACAATACTGTAAAAGAAGACGAAACCGAATATTTAAAATACGCTACATTAGACGATATAAAACACTATGGATTCAACGCAGAACTTTTAGGCAGAATAGGTGCTATACACTACATTCCGCCTCTTTCAAAAGAAGATTTCTGCTTACTCTTACAATCTCCGAAAGGCTCTTATATAGAAAAATACTCGCACCTTTTTAAAATTTCAGGTGTAAGTTTAAAAATTGACGAAAAAGCCTGTGAAAAAATCGCAGAAATGGCTACTTCACTTAATACAGGTGCAAGAGCAGTTGGTACAATTTTACAAAACGCTTTGAACCCGACATTTGAAGCAATCGACAAGGACACAACAATTTCAAGCATTACATTAAGTGTAAAAAATGATATTCTCATACCTTTATATTACCATTCAAAATTACGTAAATTAAGAGGTCTTGATAAAATAACAACTTTTGAAACTGAAATCGAACCTGATGAATGTGATGAGAATTTTTACGAATATGTTTCTACCCCTGATGAAGCCCACGCTTATGTAAATTATTTAATGAATTTCACTTCTGAAATAACACCCACTGAAGAAATGAAAGTTTACTATTTCCTTTCAACTTGCATTCAATACACATTAGAACATCTTCCTGAACAGGATTACCACTTGTCATCCCTCTCAAAACTTGCGGAGGTTACTGATACATCCGGTGATTTAACACGAACCGTCTCTATATTCGACCAGATAATGAGCGGAGAATCAGAAAAAGGCACATCTGACTACCAGAGAGAATTAAAAGCATATTACTCACTCTATAAAAGTTGTAACGTACGAGAAGTCAAAAAACTTCTTCAAAAACAAATTTCAACAATTAGAAAAAACTACATTCCATATAACTCCGACAAAAAAGAGCCGGTAGTGTAAAACTACCGACTCAATTTGTTTAAAATCAATATTTAAATGCTTCAATAAGATTTTTAAGTGTATTAGCCTGACCTGCAAGTTCTTCTGCTGCCGCCGCAGATTGTTGAGAAGTAGCAGAGTTTGTCTGAACAATATTGGAAATCTGGTCAATACCTATTGTAATTTCGTTAATTGAAAGTGCTGTGTTTTTACTTTCTTGTGAAATCTTTCCGTTAATCTGGGCAACTGCACCAGCAGATGCTGCAACATCATTCATTTTCTTTGCAACATCATTTACAAGGCCTGTACCTTTTTCAATCGCAAGAACAGTATTTTCAATAAGAGCCGTCGTATTTTTTGCTGCCTCCTGTGATTTACCTGCGAGGTTTCTTACTTCATCTGCAACAACAGCGAAACCTTTACCTGCTGCGCCTGCTCTTGCCGCTTCAACTGCCGCATTGAGTGCTAAGATATTTGTCTGGAATGCAATATCTTCAATAGTCTTGTTAATCTTTTTGATTTCTTCAGAAAGGTCTGCAATTTCATTCATTGCTGTAACAAGACTTTCCATTGATACAGTTGCATCACCCATAGCAACGCCTGCTTCATTAGTTAAATTATTAGCATTTGCTGCATCGTCTGCGTTTGCATTAATTAAATCTGCAATTGTACGAATATTTGAAGCTAATTGAGCAACTGAAGAAGCCTGACCGGTTGAACCTTCTGAAAGGTTAGAAGCACCAATAGAAACTTGTTCTGAACCTGATGTAACCTGTTCTGCAGCAACATCAATTTGTTCCATTGTAGCCTGAAGGCTTGTTTTAATACTTACGAGAGAATCATAAATACTCTGGTAATCACCAACATACATTTCTGCTTTTTCATCAACATCTACTGTTAAATCACCATCAGCAACTGCTTCGAGTACGCGTGTAATATCGTAAATAATAACTCTTAATTCATTGAGTGCTTTGCCTGTTGCTTCAGCAAGAAGTCTGGTTTCGTCTTTTCTCTTAACAACAGGTGCTTCTTTACTGAAATCACCAGTACCGATACCGTTAATAATAGCAGTACAAATACTCATCGGGTCACCGATTTTCTTACCAAGTCTGTTTGCAATATAAAGTGCAAGAAGACCGATAGCAATAACACATACAAAAATAACAAGTGAAACAGTAGCAACACTGCTTAAGAAATCAGCGTAAGGAGATGTAACTGCAATTGACCAACCAGATGTACCAGCAATCGGTGCATAAGCCGTAAAATAAGATACCCCTGCAAAATCATAAGTTTCAGAACCACTTTCACCTGAAATCATACGAGCATTGAGTTCCATATATGTAGCCATTTCAGCTTCACTTGCACCTGCTGTAACATCTTCTTTTTCATCACCATCTTCTGCTACTTTTGATGTAGCTATAACTGCACCTGTGCTATCAAGAATATTTGTAATACCGTTCGCACTTGATTTTATTGATTTTACAATATCGTCTAAGAGAGCTGGTGATGGAATAAGATAAATAACACCTACAACATCTGAACCCTCAACACCATTAGCCCATATTGGTGCAGCAATAAACATCATTTTAGTTCCGTTTCCTGTGTCTGTAGGTGTAGAAACAAATACTTTTCCGTTTATAGCTTGTTTAAATGATTCTGATGAACTGTAATTTGTACCATCTAAACCAATACCGCTTGTATCAAGCATATCGCCACCAACTAAACCATGCGCAGTAGCTTTTTCTGCAATATGTGCCTGCTTCTCTTGTGCTGAATAATCATCTGATAAAAGATAAGAATCTGTTGCGAATGCTTCTGCTAAATTAACATAAGACTGTAACTCCCACTGCACACTTCTTGATGCAGTTGTAACTACACTAAGCAACTCTTCGGAAACAACATTTTTAGTTGCAATAAAGTTTGAAGCTATAGAAATCATAGCAATCAAAAGCATACCAACAATAACCATAATAAATGACATACGCGCCATTATGTAGCCGATACTTCTTTGCCTATCTTGTTGCTTTTTTCTCTTCATACCATTTCCTCCAATAATAACATAATCCCTTATGTGCATACTGCTATACACTCTACAATTTAAACATAATTTTTCTTATTAGTCAATATATTTTGACAATATTCTACAAAACCTCCTAAAAACTGTTCAACATTACCCAAAAATAGTTAAATTTGTAATATATGCTACATCGTGTCGTATAATTCCCTCTAAGAATATTATTAAAGAAAAATAACTCGTTACAGTAAGTTTGTAACGAGTTGCATTGTATTATAATATTGTATTACAAATTATAAGTTTCTAAAACTTCACCCTGAAGATTTTTATGAACAATACTTTCTTCAGTAAGAATTATATATCCCCTCGGGGTAGCTTCTTTAGGAATAGAAACAGAACCAGGATTTACATATAAAACATCACCGATTTCTTCAATTTTACTTATATGAGTGTGACCATTAAAAAGAATATCACCTTTTTTTAATTTCGGCATATTCTGTGGGTTAAATTTATGACCATGAGTGAGAAAAACAAGTCTATTTTTCGTATATAGAATTGTATACTCTGCCAAAACATTAAAATCAAGAACCATATCGTCAACTTCTGCTTCACAGTTACCGCGAACAGCAAGAATTTCATCACTCATAGAATTAAGTAAAGAAATTACACCCTTAGGGTTATATTCTTCTGGTAAATCGTTACGCGGTCCGTGATATAAAATATCCCCTAAAAGAATAAGTTTATCACAATTTTCCTTTTTATATTGCTCCACTAATTTATTACAATATTTAAGAGAACCGTGAATATCTGACGCAATAAGAAGTTTCATAAAATCACCTTGAAGTTTTTAATTTCTTTAATTTTATCATAAAACGACATTATTGACAATAGAATTTGAGAGTGTTATTATATAAGATAAATTCAAGCACTAAAAGGAGAAATTATTTATGAAAACAAAAGCATTGGTTATAGCGGTAGCAGCTGGTGCGGCGGCACTTTTTGGAATTCACAAATCAAATGAAAGAAAGCACAGTAATATTTGTATGATTGCACACCGCGGTCACAGTGCAAAACAACCTGGTAACACTGAAGCGGCATTTTTAAGTGCTATCGAAAATGGTTCCGGCGGTATTGAAACAGATGTAAGAATTACTAAAGACGGTGTTTTTGTTGTAAACCACAATGATGAAGTTAAATTTAATGATGGCACAGAGTTACTTGTTGCAGACTCTACTTATGTAGAACTCACCCAGAAACCTATCTATAACGATAAATCAAAAGAAGTTTGTTACCTTTGTACATTTGAGAGATATTTAGACATCTGTAAACAAGGTAATATGATTTGCTTTATTGAACTCAAGGGTGAATGGACAGATGAACAAATCAACGACCTTTTCAATATGGCTAAAGAAAAATATGATTTATCAAAATGCTCACTTCAGTCATTTGAATTTGAAAACCTTATAAAAGCACACGAAGCATTCCCAGAACTTAATATTATGCTTACTTTCGGTAAAAACTGTGGTGATTACAGAAGATGCTTCGACTATGGTTTTGACATTGACGCAGATTACAAAGTCGCTACAAAAGATATGGTTAAAGAATTCCACGATAAAGGCTTGAAAGTTGGTCTTTGGACTGCAAACGACCTTTTCTCACTCAACTTCTGCAGAATGTTAGATGTTGATTACATTGAAAGTGATATTTTTGGTGGCGTAAAATAAGACAAAAAGTACAGACCTGACTTGAAAAAATCAAGTCAGGTCTTTTTTATATTTGTGTAATCCCACCAACCAAAATACCGATGTTATCTTTATAAATTTCAGGAAATTGTGAAAGTGGCAAAGGACTCATTCCAATACCAATTTCTATTGTATAGCCTGGTCGGTTATAAGTTTCAATAAACCAGTCTTTATACCCTGCAAAGCCTGATGAATACGGTGTTTCTTCTACTGCGTAACCACTCACTTCACCAAAATACTCAGCAATTCTTCTTGAATTTTCTGGCTCATAGTCAAGATATTTCCAATAAATTATTTCCCCTTGGCTATGATAGGAAAGCGTCAGTCTGAAATCGTGATTTCTTGTAAAATTATAAACTGCTCTTGCTTCAGGTTCTGTTAAAGGTGCAGTACCTACAAAATCTCTCGGACCAGGAATTGTGAAGCCTTGTGAAAACTTAATCTCTTTTGCTCTTTCCCAATTTGCAGGGTATTGCAGATTTAAATCAACTCCATTTATATTTGCTTTCCATCCATTCGGGTATGGTATATTAGGGTAATTTCCTGCTAAATTTTGTGCCTGAGTTAAATATTTACCACTGGGAACAACACCATTCACCAAATCAATTCCGTCAGGGTTTACAACAGGCACAATATATAATGATGCTTTGTTATAAAGTTCCCTCGCACTTGCACCAAAAATTTCGCCACCTGTTGCATAACTTTCAGAATATTCTTCTAAGAATTTTAAAAGCACCGGCGTTGTGAGCCATTCGTTCGCATGATGTGATGCATTGTAAAACAATTCCGTCTGACCATTACCTATTTTTACATAAGGAATATTTTTACCCATTACACTCTGCCCGATTACTCCACCACTCAAAAACGGATAACGAATTTCTAACCCCTCAAGAATAAATGTAACTAACTGGTATGTATAAGGTACATTAGTTGGCACAACAGAAAATCCTAGTGGCACAACTATATTTGAACCAACACGCAAATTTTCAGGGTTAATATTAGGATTTGCTATAAGAATTGAATTTACACTTGTGTTATAAGTCTGCGAAATTTTCCATAAAGTATCGCCACGAACAATTCTATGTACTTTATACCCCTTTAAATATGGCATTAATGCATTCCAGGTACGAACACCTACAATTCCATCCTGTTTTAAATTATTATCTCCCTGAAAGCGTAAAACCGCATTCGTTGTACGAGCACCAAAAATACCATCTGGTGATTCATTTAAGTATCCTGCTCTGTTAAGTGCAAGTTGTAGAATATAAACATCTGTCCCTCTGCTACCAGGTTTTAAAATTTTCATATAAACACCCCCTTTTATTTATATTCGTGAGTTCGATAAATATGATATTCAGGAACTAGTATTAAGAAAAATAAAATTATCCCATCACTTTTTGTCGATACTAAAATCAACTTTAAATGATAGGATAATCCAACTACTATTTAAATTCAGCTAAGCCCTAACCTCTAGTCCCTAAATTATTTCTTCTTTGACTCAAGAAGGTTAAATTTTGAAAGAGCGAATACACCAATAATACTTACAACAATTGTAACAAAAAGAAGTGTACCTGCACCAAGTGTTGGAACAAACACAAGAACAAGACAGCCCACAAACAAAGGAAGCACTGAAATTCTCCAGTATTTACGAAGATATGATGCTAAAAGTGCACCAAAAAGTGCTGGTGTAACCCTGTCAAATGCAGGTGCTAAAATTGATTCTGGGTCAGTAAGTTTTCCAAGGAATGGTGCGAATGCTAAAACACCAACTGCAATAATAACAGTTGTAACAATAGCAGAAACACCAATAGCAATTGTAGAAATTACTTCGCCTTCTTCAGAATTCGCCTTAACATTTGCAGATTTCATTGCGTTAACACCGCATGGAAGTTTAAGGTTTGTAATGTTACCTGTAACGAAACTTAAATATGTACCACCTGCACCGAGCATTGGTGTGTATGTGATAACTTCAACAACTGCAGAAATCCAGAAAATAGGTAAAACCTTTAAGAGAGCAGAAAACAAATTACTCATTTCTGGCCATGCATTATATTTTACTGAAATTGAAAGTGGAACTGAGAAAAGAACTAAGAGAGCTGTAATACTCCAGATTCTACCCCAGGTATGAACTTTATCGTAATAAGTCTTTTTCATTTTACAGCACCCCTTTCTTAGTTAAACCAACTGTGAGTTACAAGTTCTGCTGGTAAAATTGATGTAAATAATACCGCAGCACCCATAGCACCGAACATTGCAAGTGGCATAACGAATGGTTCAAATTTTTTAAGATTGAATTTAGTTGCGATTGTTTCAAGAAGTAAGTAAAGAAGAACTGCAACTATAAGCACAGCAATTGAAAGGAAACCACCGTCAGTTTTGCCGTCGCTTGATTTACCATTTATAGATGTAGCAACAAAAGCTGTAATAATACCGATAAATGCAGCTGCAGATATGTAGTCACCTAACTTACCAACCTTACTATCACCACTTAAAGCGCCACCAATTTTACTGTGAAGTTTTTTACAGAGAATTGGCATAAGCACAAGTGGAAGACAACTACCAATTGTCATAACCCACGCAACAGTTGAAAAGTCACCCTTGTCAGTAATGGCTTGGTTGAGGTTGCCTAAAACTGCACTTGCAGCAGTAGATTCATAAGCTAAGTTACCTATAACCGAAAGTCTTATCCAAGGAAGAACAAGACCTAAAGCCTTTGAAAGAACAATAACTGTTGCTAAAATTGCAATTGCAGGTGCAACTGTAAACAATGCGCTTGAAGTAACAGTTGTTTTAAGCACACTACTTTCAATGCCTAATTCTTTAGCACGTTTCCACGCTTTTCTTATAAAAAATGCTGATTGAACGATTACGAATGCAACGACAATAAAGCCTAATGCATACATAAATCCGTTTTGACGAAAATCCATATAAACGCTCCTTAACAAAAATTGTAAACATAAAAGTATTTTAACATTTACAATTTTGAATGTCAATAAAATAACAATATAAATATACTTATTTTATATCGAATAAACTTTTATGAAAACACATTACACCATTTTCCATAATATCTATTACTCCGTAGCTCCCCTCTTTTATGCTACCTGGGTTAAAAAGATGAACACTATCCTCGTAGCTATAATATTTCTGGTGTGTGTGACCAAAAAGTGCTATATTGCAACCATTTTTTATCGCTTCGTTTTTTATACCAATAAAAGAATATTTCACCTTTTCTACTGCACCGTGTGAAGCATAAATTTTGCAAGTGTCAACACTTCTTATATCGCAAAGCGGAACTGTATCTATAAAATCGCAGTTGCCCCTTACAACAATAAACATTTTATCTTTAAAAATTTCTTTCATTTCGTCCATTTCGTAAGTACCGTCACCTAAAAAATAAACTAATTCGGCTGTAGGCTCATTACTTATTGCTTCCACAAGATTCGCAATATGCCTGTGGGAATCCGAAAGCACAAGTATTCTCATTCATAATTCACCGTCACTTTTCATAAATTTTACTACTGTATAATTATATTGCATTTAAAGGGTGATTTCAATGTTTAACAATGAAAAAAATAAAATGAATATTGAGAATATAAAAACAAATGATTCTCTAAAAGATTTTATAAACGAAAATTTAACAGAAAGTCAGACAGAAAAATTAAAAGAAGTTCTTTCTGACGAAAAGAAAACAAAGGAATTATTAAATAGCGATTTAGCAAAACAGTTGTTTAAAAAATTAACTGGTGGTGATTTTAATGGCTGACCTTGATATAGGTAGCATTCTTTCATCACTTTCGAGTGAAGATATAAATAATTTAAAAAATATGGCAAACTCAATTTTAGGTGGCAATAACAGTAACGCTGAAAACAATAAACCACCCGAAGCAAATAAAACACAAAACCATGGGTCTGCACCTTTCCCTGATTTAAGCTCATTAGGGCTACCAGATATGTCGCAATTCAGCGCACTTTTACCGCTTCTTTCTCAACTTAATTCTCACGATGAACGCGAAGATTTTATTTACGCTTTAAAGCCGTTACTTTCCAAAGAAAGACAACGAAAAGCAGATGAATCAATAAAATTCATTAAACTTTTATCTATAATTCCCTTACTTAAAGAAAAAGGACTAATGTAATATGGCAGAGTATTCTTATAATGAAATAATGAAAATGCAGAATGATGCAATTAAACGCGTAAATGAAATGCAGAAGAGAGCAAAATCTGTTGTAGATGAAATAAATGAAGATAATCAGTATGTTATAAAATTAAAAGAATATGCAAATAAGGAAAAAGCCGAAGTAGTTAAAATATGTGCAAAAATA
>CALAEU010000286.1 GCA_937891215.1 uncultured Clostridia bacterium | reverse complement strand
CATCACAAAAGGAACTGATTTTTTCAGTTCCTTTTCTCTATCGTTCATATAAAAATTTTCACCTATCACTACTACTTTTTAGTAAATCCAGATTTATGTTATAGTTCAAAAATTCGATTAGCCTAACAACTCTTAAAAATCATTTAAGATTTTGACCACAATTAGCACCACATTTGGAGCTAATTATTGAATTTTTCATTGTGTATTTATGTATACAACCGAAACAAATAATACTATATGTTGTGTTTGAGATAGTCAAAAAATCATTTGCGTTCTTCGGGACGTAGAGGCTGTGGGTTCAAATCCCGTCATCTCGACCAAAAAAACGTTGAAACTATTGAAGTTTCAACGTTTTTTCTTTTTTATACTACCATTTTTCTTAAATCAATTACCTTTCAAAACAACAAAAAAATCATTTCTCGTTTTTCCAAATTATTTTTTCATTATTAGTTCAACAAATTAAGTTTTTCGTGCTACAAAATAGTATTTTTTATATCCCTCTTCTTTGTTTACTGCGTATTATTATTTACATTGTTAACTCCATATCACCCATTTCTTTTCTCACTGTAGTTGTTCTCGCAGTTTGCTTATTTCAGCTTTAACTTTAATTATCATCTCAACAAATTTTTCTTCACATTCTCATCTGGTAATCTAACTGTTGAAATAGAACCATTTGTAGTATTGTTACTCTGCTCGGTTTCCAGTCGTTTTTCTTTTATTGTTAGAGTTGCTAATTTGTAATATAATCAACTCGACAAAACTGACTTTTTGGTCATCTAATTTTTTGTTTTGCGAAATTTTAAAGAAATGTTAAATTTCGCTAAGTTTTGTCGAAACCTAACAAAAAATATTGACACACGGTAGCGATTATGGTATTTTTTGTATAAGATGGTAAGAGTTTCATCTTAATAATGTAAAATGGAGGCTATGTAATGAAAACCAAACACAAGAAGGAAGAAAAAGCTACTAAAACTCTTGGTGGTGGTATTCAGGCAAAACTCATGGGAGTACTTATTCCTATAATTATAATCGTAATTGTAAGTATTCTCGTAATAGTGCAATCTACTACCAAGCAGATATTACGTGAAAACAGTGAATTTTTGCTTAAAACCAGTGCAGATAGTGCAGTAAACGATGTTTCTGCGTGGATGAATGAAATTCTCGGAAAACTTGATGCACAACGTGACGTGTTCGAATATATGGATATGACACCTCAAGAGCAACAGGCTTATGTAAACCATACTGTTGACCCAAATAGTAGTTGTTCTAGTGGTATTTACATAGCAACAGAAAATAAAGAAGTATATGCTACCTGGGAAGTTCCTGAAGGGGATTATGACCCTACAACAAGAGGATGGTATAAGGAAGGGCTTACACACGATAAATTTATGTTCGGTGATGCATATTTAGACCTCACTATAAACAAAATTGTAACTTCTGCTACCTGTGTTTTAAAGAACCGTGACGGAAGTGTCAGAGGCGTTGCAGCAGGTGACGTTCAATTAGAAGAAATTTCTAAAATGATGGCTGAAGTACAAATTGAAGAAACTGGTGGCGCTTTTATGACAGATGCTGGCGCTCGTATAGTTATAGGTGCACCTGATGAAGCAATGATGGCAAAGTCTTTTGACGAACTCCAGGAAAATCCTGTTTACGCAGTAGCAGTAGAATGGATAGACACCAAGGCTAATGGTCTTCACAAAGCCGAAGTAAATGGCGAGAATATGTATTATTATCTGGAATGGGTACCTAATTGCAATTGGGCAGCGGTATTCTATGTGCCAGAGGCAGAAATACTTGCAGCAGCAAACTCTCTTACAACTACTCTCGTTATAATTGCAATTTGCTCTTGTCTTGTACTTGCTGTGCTTATTTTTGTACTTGCAAAAAAATTAATAATCAATCCTGTTAAGAAGCTTGACAGAGCTGCTAAAAGCATTGCAGATGGTAACCTTAACACAACTGTTGATCACCATTCAAACGATGAATTTGGTGCTCTTGCAGATAATTTTGGTAGAACCGCATCTCAGCTTCAGAATTACACGGCATATATCGATGAAATCACAAATATACTTAATGAAATCGCAGAAGGAAACCTTGTTTTTGAGCTTACTCTTGATTATATAGGTGAATTTAACAAGATTAAGGTTGCTCTTGAAAATATTTCATCATCACTTAATGACACTATTGCACAGATGGACAATGCTGCACAACAGGTTTCAGCAGGTTCGGGTCACTTATCTGACGGCGCACAGAGCTTAAGTAGTGGTGCAACACAACAGGCGGCATCTATACAACAGCTTTCTGCTACAATATCTGTTTTAGCAGAGCAAGTTTATAAAAATGCAGATACTGCAAGAGATGTAAGTAAAAATGCTAATGATACGGCAACAAGTGTTTCAGAAAGCAATGAGAGAATGAAGCAACTTATCGACTCTATGACCGAAATCAATAATCGCTCTATGGAAATCGATAAGGTTATAAAGATAATAGATGATATTGCTTTCCAGACAAATATCCTTGCTCTTAATGCAGCAGTAGAAGCAGCACGTGCAGGTGATGCAGGTAAAGGCTTCTCAGTAGTTGCTGATGAAGTAAGAAACCTTGCTATTAAATCACAAGAGGCAGCCGGAAATACAGCTAAGCTTATCAGCGCATCTGTTAAGGCAACACACGAAGGTAGCGCTATAGCTGATGAAACAGCAAAGAGTCTTATTGAAACTGTTGAAAATATTAAATCTATAACAAATGATATAAATGCTATGTCAGAGGCTTATGAAGAACAATCGACAGCTATTGCTCAGGTTTCAGAAGGTATTAATCAAATCTCTGATGTTGTGCAGAATAACAGTACTACCGCACAAGAAACCGCCGCTTCCAGCGAGGAACTTTCAGCTCAAGCACAGCTTTTAAATCAAATGGTAGAAAAGTTTAAGATAAATTAATTGAAAAGCAAATTTATCGTATTAAATCACATCACAAAAGGAACTGATTTTTTCAGTTCCTTTTCTCTATCGTTCATATAAAAA
>CALAEU010000285.1 GCA_937891215.1 uncultured Clostridia bacterium | reverse complement strand
ATTGCTCCGCTTAACGCACTTTCTTTCCCAATAGTTTTAAAGAATGGCAATGTATTTTTAGGAACAGGTAAGTATGTTTTAAAATATCTTGAAAGCACACCATATTTTGAAGTGAATAAAAATAACAGTAATTACAATCCGCAGTGGAACAAGCAAATCGCACTTTACGATATGGCTGGTTCATCTAGCGAAGTTTATGCTTTTAAAGCGAACAAAGTAAGTGTTTATGAAAATGACCTTACAAATGGTGCTTATGAAAATTTATCGTCAAAAACTGTTTCAATTCCTACTAATAATTTGGTTTATGCAGGACTTAATATGAAATGGGCTGGTTCAATTACTTCTGTTGCGTGGATAAGACGAGTTATTAACATAGGCATAAATCGTGTCGATATTGGTGCGGCTTCATTTTTAGGACAAACAGAGCCGACAACAACACCATTTAAACCTGCATTTTATAAACTTTCCGGACAAGAACTTATTGAAACTACAGGTGACCTTAACAGAGCTATAAATATTCTGGAAGAAAATGGGTACAATAAATTTACAAATGATGGTTACAGAACAGACGGGGTAAACACTCTTAAACTTTCGATTTTAGTATGTAACGAGAACCCATATAAAAAAAGTGTTGCTGAAGCTTTACAAAAATCTCTTGCAACATTAGGCATAAAAGCGACAATTTCAATTAAGAATAAAGCGGATTATATAAAAGCTCTTGAAGCTGGCTATTATGAGATTTACATTGGCGAAATTGAATTACCAGCAGATGGTGACCTTACGGAATTCTTTGTAGTAGATGGTCAGGTGAATTACGGAATATCAGAAAAACCATCTGTACTTTATAGCAATTTTAAAAATGGCGATGTCAATATGACAGAGTTTATAGAAGGTTTTAATTTACAAGTTCCGTTTGCTCCGCTTTTTTATAGAAAAACAGTTATGTCGGTAAACCCTGATATAACCGGAATTACCACAAACGAAGGCGATGTTTATTTATCTGCTTCAGATTGGCGTGTGAATAAATAACTCTTGTATTTATTAAATAAATAATATATAATTGATTTATTATGTTACTTTTTATAGGAGGCTTTTTATGGACCCGATTAAAGTTGACTTTTCAGGTAAGGGCAGACCAACTGAGGTTATTATCCCACCAGAAAAGAAAGTTCTTAAAATTATTATTGCAATTATTTTAACATTAGTAGGTGGTGCAGTTGCTTACTACTTTATGTTACCTGCACTTAATTTCAAATCACTCGATTTCTATTATTTTATAGGGGTTATTATTGCAATTTATGTTGTTTCAACATTTATTTTAAGTAAGGCATTTATAAAACCTGAGTATATTCCTTATGTTAAGAAAAGAGCAACAATACCAGTTGTTATTGGTCTTGTATTTGCTTTAGTTCTTGGCGTAGGTTATTTAACATCCTGCGAACTTTTCAGAGCAAGAGCATACAGCGAGATTATCGATGTTAAAACTGAAAACTTCGGTGAGAATGACAAGAGTATAACAACAATTACAAGTCTTAAAGATTTTTCTGCAGTTCCTATGATTGATAAAGAAGTTGCAGAAAACCTTGCAAATAAAAAATTGGGTGAACTTTCAGAATATGTTTCTCAGTTTGTTATAGACAGTGCTTACTCTACACAAATTAACTACAAAGGCAACCCTTACAGAATATTCCCACTTAAATATGGTGATGTTTTCAAGTGGTTCAATAATACCCGTGACGGTATTCCTGCATATATTGCGGTTAATATGTACACACAGGAAGCAAACACTGTTATATTAAAAAATGAAAATCTTGATAACATCAAAGTTTCAACAAATGAATATTTCAATGAGAAACTTAACCGTGTACTTCGTTTTAACTTCCCGATGTATATGTTTGGTACACCATCACTTGAAATTGATGAAAATGGTAAACCTTGGTGGGTATGTGAAGTTGTAGACAAAACTGTTGGTCTTATCGGCGGTACAGATGTTATAGGCGTTGTGTTAGTTGACGCAGCAGATAAAAACAATATTAAAGAATATTCACTTGAAGAAATAAGAACAAATAAAGATATTCAATGGATTGACCAGATTTATTCTGACGATTTACTTGTTAAACAATATAACTATTATGGTAAATATAACGGTGGTTTTATCAATGCTTACATTGGTCAGTCAGGTGTTGTTTCTACAACTGAAGGTTCAAGCTATATTGCATCAGGCGATGACGTTTGGCTTTACACAGGTGTTACATCAGTAACCAGTGACGATTCTATTGTAGGTTTTGCAATTATCAACCAGCGTACAAAAGAAGCTGTGTTCCAGAGAATTGCAGGTACAACTGAAAGCGGTGCTCAGAAATCTGCAGAGAGTATTGTTTCAGATAAGGGTTGGAAAGCAACATTCCCTGTACTTCTTAATGTTGACGGTGAAGCAACATACTTTATGGCTCTTAAAGACAATAGCGTTGTAAAGAGCTTCGCAATGGTAAGCGTTGAAAGAGTTCAGGACGCAGTCCGCAGTGAAGATGACGCCAACCCTGATATTGAAGCATGTCTTAAAGCGTATGTAAATAAAGTAAAATCAAGCGCAGGTCTTGTGCTTAACATTGACTATAACGCAGTTCTTCCTGATTCTATCAGCGGTGGCGATTCATCAAATAATGGTGCTGACAATACTGATAACACAGAATCAACAATTGAGAGCGTAACAGGTGTTATTACAGACATCCGTACCGCAGTTGAAAATGGTAACAGTGTTTACTATATAGCACTTGACGGTAAAGCAGTTTACTACTCAATGTCTGCGGTAAATGATAATAATGTTGTTATTCTTAATGTTGGTGATAAAGTAACTATCACTTACAAATCACAAGAAGGCAAAATTATTCCTGCAAAGACTATAAAATAGTTTATTATCCCCTATGTAAAATTAGATTTTACATAGGGGATAAGTGTTAAATATTAAAAGGTTGACATTTTTAATTGTTATGTTATAATATAAATGAACAAGGAACTACCCGATAAATGGTTAGTCCTCTAATAGGTGAAAGAAATCAACCGCTTAGTTTGCAGACTGGGGCGGTTATTTCTTTTTTATTATATCAATAACAAGTGCAATTATAGAAACAATAAGAGAAAGTAACAATAACAATTCGCTGTATGTAACCATGAGCACCGCCCTCCTTTCATTCGGAGGGAAAAGAGTGCCCTCCAGAATAGGAGGACTAACCGCTTACCGTATAGGATAGTTCCTTGGGAACTTATGTTCCGTTGTTTATTATATCATAACAAAATAGAAAACGCAATAGTTCACTAAACATAAAATAATATATAGTTATTATTATTTGATGTTGTAAAAAAATTGCTCTGATGTTAAAATTTAGTTGTCAGCTGATAGATTTAAGAAAGGTTCGTTAATTATGAATTTTGGTCAAAATCTAAAAAGACTTCGTTTATCAAAAAATTTAACACAAGAGCAAGTAGCACAAAAATTTAATATTACTACACAAACAATAAGTCGTTGGGAGTGTTCATCTACCTATCCAGATGTCTTATTGCTACCAGAACTTTCAAAATTATATGGTGTAACTATAGATGACTTATTTAAAGAGGATTCAATTTCTTATGAAAACTATGCCCACAGACTATTATCTGTTTATGAAGAAACTCAAAAATTTGAAGATTTTTTAAGAGCTGACAATGAATTTCAAAAATTGATTCAAAGTGGTAAGTATAGCAGTAAAGATATATGTATGTATGGTATTTTATATCAAAATCTTATGATGACTGCCAGAAACAAAGCTGAGTCAGTTTTCAAACAGGGTTTAGATGAGAATATTGATGAAGATATAGAAACTAAACAGTGGATAAAAAGACAATATATTTTGTTGCTATCTCAAACAGGCAGAAATAATGAAAATACAGAAACTTACTTAAGCGAGATTAAATTAAATCCCGATGACCAATATGCATATATAAATATTGTTTTTTCATATTTATTGGATGGTAAACCACAAGAAGCACTAAATTGGTTTGAGAAAGGTATTAAAAAATGTGCTGATTCGTATTTGTTATATTTTTATGGCGGTAATGCATACAAAGATATAAATGATTTTGAAACTGCTATTAAATATTATAAAAAAGCTTGGGAGTTAGACCAGAGTTTTACAATGGTTTTAAGGGCACTTGCAAGTTGTTATGAAGAAATTAACGATTATGAAAATGCATTAGAAACCTGGTGTGAAACGAAAAAATGGTTAGAATCTCACGGATATTTTATTGAAGCAAATTCAATTGATGAAAATATTAAAAGATGCAAAAAATAATTTATTAACCCCTATGCAATTTGAATTTGCATAGGGGTTAAGTTTTTTAAATAATCAACATTTCTTCTTCTCTCAACTCACCATTTTCATAAACAACAGTTTTAACTTCGTATTTACCAAAACTGAGTGGTAATGTAGCAGAGTTGACTGAAAGTGAAGTTTTAACTTTCATATTACTATTATTAAGAAGACGGAAAATTGTTGCGTTTTTGTTATCTGCTTTTTTCATAGTAACGAGTGAAATTGTATCGTCACCTAAAGAAATATCAAAATCCTTTTCTTTATTGGAAGATGGCACAGGGAAAAGGTTTAGAGCATATGGCTTTTGAGTAAACTCTTGTGCTTTTCTTTCAAGTTTATTTGTATCAGTAACTGTTAATCTGAATGAAAAATTGTTTTCGCCCTGGTCAATTTTCTTTGTGAATCGGTCACTCGGAATTAACTGACGGTCGTTTATAGGGTGGGCACAGTAGGTAACACCACGAACAAGCGAAATATACAAAGCATCATTTTCAAAATGACTGCCATAAGTTCCATTATTTAACAGTGCTAAACTCCTATTGTTAGCATCAAGTGCAATAAATCTTAAAGAAACATTTTCTCTTGCGTCAGTAAATAATTCTTCTGTACCAAACGCAGTTTGTCCTATTAAAGTGCCATTTATAGCAACAGGCACTTTTAGTTTGATGATTTTGTCAATGTCACCCATAAAGAGCGTTACATCAATATCAATATCATCATTAAGTTTATAGATTTTGTATTTTATAACCGCTCTTGTGTTTTCGTGTTCAAAAAATGCTTCTATTCCTAAGAAAATGTCGCCATCTTCAATAACCTGAATATTCTTCATATTTTTGAAAACACCACTCGGAGTTTTCATTAGTGTGAAGGCTTTTTCATCCCAGCCCATTCTTTTTTGTTGCTCGTCACTCATTCCCCAAGGGTCAGAGTTGTCTTCAAGTGCAACTAACTCGAAACCGTCTTTTATATATTCAATTCCGTCAATACAGTAACTCTTTAAAAGTCCTGTATCTTTGTCTATTTCAACATATTTTCTGTCATTCTTGAATACAAGATTTTGTTTCTTTTCTTCCTCTTTGATTTTCTCAAATTCTACAAAAACAGAAAATCTGTTAAGTTCAAGTGGTTTGAGTTCGGCTTTAAATGCAATTCTTTTACGCCAGTCAAGATTTAAGTTGCTTTCTTCTTTTATTACCTGATATTTAACTTCGTTTCCTTCTTCGTTAAACACAGCAAGTTTTGAGTGTAATTCATCTGACCAGTTCTGGTCCTGTAACATAAATTCACATTCTACTGTATCGACTAATTTGTACGGATGTGGGTTAAATACGAAAATAGGGTATTCACCCGGACGAGATACTTCTTTTACTGAAGAAAGAGCAAAAAGGGCTCTTGTTTTAAGTCGTTCCGCTTCTAAAAGACCGTGGTCTAAAAGTTTTAAACCGTTATCTTCACCGCATTGAATAGAAGAACCGGGCAAAACATCGTGGAACTCTGTATTAAGTAAATCTTCTGTTATTTCGTGAATTTTTTCTTCAGGATATTCTTTTAATAAACCTTTGTTATATGCTGTTGTAAGAATTTTTTCTGTAAAGAAAAGTTCATTTTCAAGTAAAGCGTGTTTTTTCTTTACTCTGTACATTGAAGAGTAACAACCGGGCATTGAAATTCGTAAAGATTTATTGAAGGAATATGTAGGAGTAACTTAGCTGAAATATTTTTCAGGGGTTGAGTGAATGTATTCATTTTCTGAAGTGTTTATTAAATCTTTGATGTCGGTTAAGTCTTTATCTGATGGTCCGCCACCGTGATTGCCGACTCCCCATAAAACGAGACAAGTTTCGTGTTCGTCATCATTGGCGCGTCTTTCAATGACTTCTCTTGAATTACCAAGCGGTGAATTATATCCGTGTGCTCGTAATGCTTTTATTTTACTTCCATCTAGACCAACCCAATAAAATAAATCATCGTCTAAATCTAACTGACTGCCATAAGGACGAGTAAAAATATAACTGTCCTGACCGCATTTTTTCATAATCTGAACAAGTCCGACTGTGTGCCCGAATGGGTCAAAGTTAATTGCAGTAGTAGGGTGAACACCGAATTTTTCTAAGAAATATCTTTTCGCTTCCTCTATTTGTCTTACAAAACTTTCACCTGAAGGCATATTGCAGTCAGGTTGTAAGTACCAGCCACCCATAATGTGCCATTTGCCTTTTTTTACTAATTCCTGAATTTTAGCGAAAAGTTCAGGAGCATATTCTTCAACATATTTATAAACTGTCACTTCGTTGTGGCAGAAAATGTAATCGTGTTTTTCTGCTAAGTTAACTGCAGATTGAAAGGTGGAAAGCACGGCACTTGCGCCTTCCTGCCAATCCCATTGCCAGATAGGGTCAATGTGCGCGTTACAAACTAAGTGAATTTTTTTCATTTTATATCCTCTCATAACATAAAAAATTAAGATAAATATACCACTTTGTTAAGTGGTTATCAAGGTTAATCTTTAAGATAAACAAAATTTTCATAAAAAACAACAAAATATTTAAATAAATAACGATAATTCTTTAAAAAGATTGCTTTTTCTTGTAGTTTCGTGTATAATAACAGAATATATGTTATGCTAAACTGGATAACTATGTATAAAACAAAACACATTAATTATATAGTAAGGAGATATGAGTTTGGATAAGTTTATTTTAGAGGATGAGTTATCTTCAATAACAGGTTCGTATGTAAATTTTTCAAAAAGATATATGAATCCACCTAGAATTAATCAGGTAAAAAAAGGTGAACGTTTTTTATTTGAAAATTTCTATGTTATAAGTGATAATAATCCACTTGGTAAGTTTATGCTTCCTGCATTTGACTCTATTAAGCAAAAAGAAGGTATTGAGACAGTAGAATGCTTTTCAGTATATAACAAAATAGATGAGTATGAACATTACAATTACGAGAATTGTGTTGTTAAAAATATTGACAATTTATTTGTAAATGCTCCTGTTAATAAAACTGCATTTATGATTGTTGTTGATTGTGAAAATACAGATGCAAGAGAAAAATGGCTTGAAACAATACAAAAAGTAACAGATTATGCTGCAAAAGGTAAAGATAATATGTGCGTTGTCTCACTTCTTTTGCCAGAATATCCTGCAATTCCTAATAAAGATATTACAAGTCTTTCTGAACGCGAATTTGGATTTTTTATGGAAAGAAAACTCCAAGATCCTACACCTGCACAAGTATTCTTTGTAGAAATAGAAACACTTTGCAGAAAAATTGTAAATAACGGATTTGAAAATATCAACATATCAAGAGTTGCTAACCTTTTTGGCCCTGATTCTTGTATGATAAGAAACTTTGATTTGGAAAAATTTATAAAAGAAAGTTTCACTTCAGGTGTTATAAATATTACAACGGAAGATTATGTAGATATATTTTCAGTTTCATATTTAAGAGATGCTTTCAGTTTTGCTGTTCAAATTTTATATTGTGGTAGAAAAGGTCATATTTATAACTTCTGTTCACACACAACTTCTGTTGCAGCAATCAAGAGCGCAATTCACGAAAGTTTTAAAGAAAAATTAGGTCTTAAGGTTGAAACAACAAGTGTTGCTAAAAATAACTTTTACAGTCTTAATACCTTAAAATTCTTCCAAAGTGGCTGGAGTGTGAAAAAACACGTTCCGTTAGTAACAGCTTTATATAAAACTGTTTGTGATATAACTGGTGAAGAGCACAATAACGAAAAAAATGTTGCCATTTATGCAGGTAAGCTGGGGCGTATTAAAGACCTTGAACTTATGATGCTTAAAGATATTGACGCGTTATGTGAAAAACACGGAATCAAGTACTTCCTTTGTGGTGGTACAATGCTTGGTGCAGTTCGTTATGGTCACAGTATTCCTTGGGATGATGACCTTGATATAGGTATGCTTCGTAAAGATTTTGACAAATTCAGAAAAGTTTGTCTCGAAGAACAAAATAAAGATTTATACAATTACGCAAGTTTCTGGTCAAGAAGCGGTAGCCATTATATCGTTGATAAAGTTCGACTTAACAACACATATTTCTCCACAAGATATTCTTCAATTCACGAAAATCAGGACGGTGTGTTTATTGACGTTCTTGTTTATGACCAGACAAGCAATAACAAAGTTATTGGTATGATTCATAGCCGTATTGTTCATGTACTTTCAAAAATCATCGAATTAAGATGGTATAATCGTCCAAGAAGTGGTAAGAAAAGAAGAATAAGAGAAACACTTATGTTACCGTTCCTTCGTATCTTCCCGATTAACTTCTATCATGCTATTTTTGAACACGTAATAAGTCTTTTCAAAAATAAGAAAAATGCAAAATATGTTATAGATAGTACAGGTAAACTCCAGAAAAAAGGCCCGTTCAGTATTGAAGGACTCGAAGATGTACAGCGAGTTCCTTTTGACGAAGGTTTCAGCGCACCTATTCCGGCAGATTACACTAATTATCTTACATTTGACTACGGTCCGAATTATTTACCTGAACCACCGTTATCAAAAAGAGTTGCTCCACATAACTTTGCCCGTATCGATTTAGGTGAGTATGTGTTTGAAACTGATACAACAGTTAATTACAGAAAAGTTGATGTTCGTGGTGAACTTCACGAACAGGAAATCTGAGTCATAAAGAGAGGAATTTAAAATGAGATATCGTGCATTAGTTACTGCAGAAGTTATTACCCCTATGCTTGATTCACTTAAAGAAAATATTGATTTTGATTTTGATGGTTATTATATTGACCACGAGGTTATGCCAGTAGATGAACTAAAAACAAAAATTAAAGATTATGATATTCTTGTTTGTGAGTACGACACAATTGATAAAGAAATTTTAGATTGTGCAGAGAATTTAAAACTCATTATTTGTTGTCGTGGTGGTGTTAAATCAGTTATTGACCTTGAAGCAGCAAAAGAAAAAGGTATTATTATTTGTAACAATGGTGGCAGAAATGCTCAGGCGGTTTCAGATTTTACAATTGCTTTCATCCTTGATTTAACAAGAAATATATCTAAAAGTAATGCTTTGATTCAAAATAAAGTTATTACTACTGATGTTAAATCAAAACCAGATAATTATCAGGATACTGTATGGGGACTTGATAATAATTCACCTTTTATCCGTTTCCGTGGTAAGAGTGTGAATCATATGGTTTTAGGTCTTGTGGGTTGCGGTTTTGCAGGTAGTCTTGTTGCTAAAAAAGCAAATGTTTTCGGTATGGAAATTATCGCTTATGACCCATTTATTGACCCTGCAAGAGTTCCTGAATTTGTTAAACTTGTTGATTTTGATGAACTCCTCCAGAAATCAGACATTATAAGCCTTCATTGTAATGTGACACCTGAATCAAAAAATATGTTCAATAAAGAAACATTTGCAAAAATGAAAGAAGGTTCTTACTTTATAAATACAGCTCGTGGTGAATTAGTAAATGAATCCGATTTGATTGATGCGCTTAATTCTCATCACTTGGCAGGTGCAGCAATTGACGTAACATTTAAAGAGCCTATATCTTCAGATTGTCCGTTACTTGATGCGGAAAATCTTATAATAACCCCACATATTGCAGGTTCATCTTACGATGTTCAGGTTTGTGGTACACAGATGGTTAAAGATGCACTTGAAGATTTTATTGCAGGTGTAAAACCAAGAAACTGCGTAGTTTACAATAAGTAAGGGGGAAGCAGAATTGAAATCTATAGGAATAATTCTTGCTGGTGGAATCGGTTCACGATTCGGTGCAGATAAGCCTAAACAATACTGTACTATTTTCGATAAAGAAATGATATGGTACTCAATTGATGCTTTTCGTAGAGCAAAAACAATTGATGATTTTATTGTTGTTGTAGATGCAAATGAAATGAAATCAGGCAGACTTAGAGAAGAGTATGGAGTGAAACTTGTACAGGGTGGTAGCACCAGAAACGAATCTTTCAAAAATGCACTTGATTATATAAATGAGCATTACCCTGATTGCGATAACATAATTGAAAATAATGCGGCGTGTCCTATGATAACACCTGAACTTATAGACGAGTTTATTACTCTTCTTAATGAGTACGATTATGTTAATACTGCATATAAAATAACAGATGCTTTAGGTTCTTATAAAGATAGAATTGCAAACAGAGAGGATTTTTATCTTATACAAGCACCTGATGCTTATCGTTTCCCATTACTTTATAAATATTTTAATAAAGATTCTGAATTGTGTCACCCTGCACATCAGTTGCCACTTGACTCAAAAGAATACAGGTATTTTGATTATAATGATAACTATAAAGTTACATATCCAGAAGATATTATGATTGTGGAAATGTTAATGAAACGCAGAGAAAATAAAGACTAAAACAAGGGACTGTAAAAAACGTTTTTACAGTCCCTTTTCTATAAGTTAAAATAGTTCAGTTGTTTTTTAAAAACAACTTTTTTGAACCTTTGAAAATATAAGGTTTTAAGCGTTCTAATAAGTGAGTCACAATTACAGCAAATATTACTGTTAATGTCATATGAATGAAATATAAAAGTATAACTTGTTTTTTTCCAAAACCAAGATCAGGAATAATGGTTTCAAATACTCTTGTCCATATTCTGTGGTTAAGGTAATAATAGAACGATATTTCACCCGCCCATTTGCATAAGTTTGCAAATATTACATTCTTGATTTTTATTGGGTTCAGGAATAATATGAAAACAAAAACTGCCTGTAAAATAATTGCATAGAATCCGTAAAACTTATCTTCGAATAATTTATCATAATTTGCAGCAATAAGAATTATATAGATTGCTAAACCGAATTCAAGAATAACCATGACAGATTTTCCAGCAATTGTGAACTCTTTATTACTACTTTTAATTTTGTCTACAAGGTGGAAAATAAATATACCTACACAAATTCCACATAGAGCTCGTAAAAGACCTAAACAGAGGTATTTACCAAAATGTGCAGAGAGATTAATAGATGAATATTCATTTTGTAAATATGCGTATGTCAGTAATGCAAATGTTGGTGCAAAAACACTTGAAAATGTTTTATAAAACTTTCTTAAAAACGGATAAATGATAAACATTGCTATTATCATTGAAGATATATACCATGTAGGTCCGTTGTGGTATCTGCCAATGGTAATACCCGAAGAATATGTAAGAGTAAGTTCGCGCAGAGTGTGTGTTATTTCTAAATATAGCTCAGGTTTTTCAACTTCTTCAATAATCATTCTTATAACAAAGTGAATCCAGAATGCAACAAAGAAAGGTGTATAAATACTATTAATTTTTTTGAATGTAAAACGCCAGGTTTCATCTCCGAGGTTTTTAATAGGATTGTTTTGCACAGCCCAGACACTTCTTGCCATAAAAAATCCTGATACCATAAAGAAAAATTCGACAACAATATACCCATACGGGAATAAGTTCGCTTTTTCAAATCCTTCCATTTTGTTTGCATGGTAAAGAATTATTACAACTGTAAAAATGAATTTCCAAAAATCAACCATTGGAATATAACTACTACTTGTTTTTAGTTTTTTCATAATTTCTCCTGTTTAATTTAAGATATTAGTAAGTATAGCATAAATACACAAGTTTTGTAAAGTCGCAGTATTCAGGTGGTTGTATTAATTTCATTTTCTGCAAATCTTACAGTTTCCATAGCATCTTTTGCGTACTTGTCTGCGCCTATTTTGTCGGCATATTCTTTAGTTAAAACAGCACCACCAACTACAACTTTGCACCAAGGTGCTTTTTGGTTTAAGAGTTTAATTGTTTCTTCCATAGCAGGTACAGTTGTAGTCATAAGAGCACTTAACCCTACGAGTTTAGCTTTAGTTTCAATTACAGTCTGGGCTACTATTTCAGGTGGCACATCTTTACCTAAATCTATTACATCAAAACCATAGTTTTCAAGTAAAAGTTTAACTATATTTTTACCAATATCGTGAATATCACCGTGAACAGTAGCAATTACAAAAGTGCCTTTTGATTTTGCTTTTTCACCATTCTGCATAAATTCTTTTATAACCTCAAAAGCACTTTTTGCAGACTCTGCACTCATTAAAAGTTGGGGCAAATAAATAGTTTTATTTTCAAATCCTACACCCACTTCATTAAGTGCAGGGATTATTTCACCATTCACAATATCAAGTGGTGCTTCGGTGTTTAACAATTCTTTTGTGATTTCACTTGCTTTATCTTTAAATCCTTTTATAACTGCATACTGAAGTTCTGTTGAGTTTTCTGTGATATCAGTTATTTCTTTTTTAGAATCAATTACAGTAGGAGTGAATTCTTCTGCAACACTTATGTATTCCTGACAGTTGTCGTCAAGTCCTTTTAATGCTTTATATGTGTAATATGTTTTCATCATTTCACTAGAATATGGATTCATAATTGCACCTGAAAGACCATTTTCGAGTGCTAATGCGAAAAATACACTGTTTAACACATCTCTGTTAGGAAGTCCGAAAGAGACATTTGAAATACCTAAAGAAGTGTGACAACCAAGTTCGTTTTTTATAATATTGAGTGCTTTAAGAGTTTCGTTTGCAGCATTTTGGTCGGCACTTATTGTCATAGCAAGAGTATCAAAGATGATGTTATTTTTTTCTATTCCGTATTCCTTTGCAACTTCAAGAATATTCTTTGCAATTTCTACTCTGCCTTCTGCAGTTTCGGGAATACCATTTTCATCTAAGGTAAGGGCAACAACCACACCACCATATTTTTTAACGAGTGGGAATATTGCTTTCATACTTTCTTTTTTACCATTTACAGAATTTACAAGTGCTTTACCATTGTAAATGCGGAGTGCATTTTCCATAGCAACAACATCTGCAGTATCAATCTGCAAAGGCAAATCTATAACTGCCTGTAATTCTCCGACAGTCTTTTTAAGCATTTCGTTTTCGTCAATATCCGGAAGACCTACATTGACATCAAGAATATCTACACCTTTTTCCTGTTGACGTACACCTTCGTTTAAAATGTAGGCAATATCATTTTCTATAAGTGCTTGCTTAAATCGTTTTTTACCAGTAGGGTTAATTCTTTCGCCAATAAGAATTGGTGAGTTTAAAAATTTTACAGCTTTAGCGTAAGAAGAAACAACAGTTAAATTTTTGTTTTTAATTTCAATTGGTTTTAAATCTTTTGATTTTTCGGTAAGTGCTTTTATGTAGTCAGGCGTAGTACCGCAACAACCACCGACAACACGAAGTCCTTTTTTCAAAAGGTTAGTTACATCGGTTGAAAATTCGTCTGGTGTTACATTAAATTGTGTTTTACCATCTATGACTTCGGGAAGACCAGCATTAGGTTTAAGAATTACAGGTACAGATGCATTCTCTAATAATTCTTCTGCAACTTTTGTAAGTTGCTTTGGACCTAATGAGCAGTTTGCACCAATTGCAGTAGCACCCATTCCTTCGAGTAACGCTACCATAGCGGCAGGGGAAGCACCAGTCATAAGTTTACCGTCTTCGTTATAAGCGTTAGAAACCAAAACAGGTAAATCACAGTTTTCTTTTACTGCAAGAAGTGCCGCTTTAGTTTCGTAAGAATCATTCATTGTTTCTATTAAAACAAGGTCAACACCATATTTTACACCAAGTTTTACTGTTTTTGAAAATATAGTTACTGCATCTTCAAAATCCAAATCGCCTAAAGGTTTTAAAAGTTTACCAGTAGGGCCAATGTCAAGTGCTATAAATTTTTCTTTAGCAGAAGCAGAGCAGTCTCTTGCTTTTTTAGCATTACCAATAGCCGCTTTAATAATTTCTTCTAATTCTTCATCATTAAACTTCAAAGAGTTTGCACCAAAAGTGTTAGTGCAAACTACATTACTACCGCTATCATAATAGCTTTTGTGAATATCTGTAATAATCTGTGGGTGTGAAATGTTCCATTTTTCAGGATGTTCGCCAGGCTTTAAACCTCTAGCCTGAAGTAATGTACCCATTCCACCGTCAAGATAAACTATGTTGTTTTTTAAATACTCTGAAAAATTCATAATATACACTCACTCTTAATTATTTAGTAATACCAACAAAAGCAGTAACAGATTTTGTTGGCGACATAAGAAGACTATCATTTAAAGTAAGTCCGATTTTCTTACTGCAATCAAGAACTTTAAAAATATCTTTTTGTGTAGTTAATTCTAAATCACCAAAACCCGGACTGAACCGTGGTTTTAAATTTAAATTTAATTCGTTTTTTATATCTTTAAGAAATTCATCACAAAGAGTTTCAATTCCTGCGGCACCTATACCTTGAAAAAACAATGCTTTAGTGGGGGAGAGTTTTCCGTACTTCATAATAAGACGGTCAATTTCTGTACCAAGAGTTGCACCAAAAATAATAACTCTTTCACAGTTTTTCAAGTTCAATGAGAGTTTCTCGGAGTTAACCTTAAAAGCATCAAAATCAATACTGTTATCTGTAATTTTTACAGGTAAAACGCAGTAGCAGATTTTATATGAAAGTTTATTTTTTATTTCTTCAATACACTCATTGAGAAGTGAATCTATTTCGGGTGTTATATCTTTGCAATCCACATATCTTAATATTTCCTTTTTGTTAAAAGGTAAGTCATTATATGTTTTAGTTAAAACTGTAGTACTCATTTCCCTATAATATCTGAAAGGTTGCTTTGTATTTTTTCTGCAACATCTGGTTTATTCATTGAGTAAACGTGAATGTTTGTAAGACCATTTGCGTAAAGGTCTATAATCTGGTCGGTAGCATAAGCAATACCTGCTTGTTTCATAGCGTCAGGGTCACTACCAAATTTATCTACAAGACTTTTAAATCGTTGTGGCATAAAAGAGCCTGAAAGTTTAATTGCTCTTTCTACCTGCTTTGCGTTTGTAATTGGCATAATACCAGGAACAACAGGTACAGTAATACCTGCTTCACGGATTTTATAAAGAAAGTTGTAAAGAAGATTGTTGTCAAAGAACATCTGTGTTGTAAGGAAGTCGCAACCTGCCTCTACTTTTTCTTTTAATCTTTTAATATCATCTTTTTGGTTGCTGCTTTCAGGGTGAATTTCAGGGTAACAAGCACCACCAATGCAGAAATCAGGGTTTATACTTTTTAATTCTTTAATTAAATCTGTTGCGTAGTTATAATCCCAATTGCTTCTGTCTGTGTTTTCAAGTTCAGCAGGAATATCACCACGAAGAGCCATAACATTTTCTATACCAGCGGTTTTAATATCTACAATTCTTTCACGAACTGTTTCTTTGGTAGAAGAAACACAGGTAAGGTGAGCGAGTGTCGGTACATTATACATTTTCTTTATGTTCTTTGCTATTTCTAAAGTGTATTTGCTGGTACCTCCACCAGCACCGTATGTAACACTCATAAAAGCAGGGTTTAATTTTGCAATTTCTTCAGTTGCAGTTTTCACACTCTCAAAACTTGTTTCGGTTTTAGGTGGAAAAACTTCAAATGATAAAGATAATGTTTCTTTTTTTAATAAGTTGATTATTTTCATTTGGATCTCCTTTTAGATATATTTTTAAAAGTTTTATCTGATAATTCTGCAAAAATTCTCGGTGTTGAAATAGGGTTTTCTAATCCAATCTTATCCCATGTCGCTACCCAGATAAGATAAGGTTCAAGTGGTAAACAATCTTTAACCTTTGTGTGAGCACCATCACGAACAAGTAAACCAGCTTTCGCTAAATTTTCAGCGTCAAAATAAAGTCTTGCACCTGTTTTATATTCAGCATCAATATCCATTACAATTTTGCCTGACTGTTTAGAATTAACAACAATTTCACCACTGACACCGTCACCAAACATAATGTAGTCACTAAAATGAACAGGGTCACCGAGTTCCTTACCGATAGGATCTTTTTCAATAATGCTTTTTTCAGAATTGAGTATATTCCAACTTTTTAACATACCATCTTTTTGTATCTTTAACCAGTTTTCCATTGATGTACTATGCACTAAAACTGGTGACTCATAATCTCGCAAAAAGGGTTCAGTAAAACTATGACCAATATAATAGTTTTTTATCTCTCTGTATTCATTTTCTGTGATAGCAAGAATTCCATTAAGGTTATTATGATTACAGTAATCTATAAAGTCGCCAACAGCCAATTTCCAATTGGGATAAAAATCTCTGTTGATTTTTATTGTATAAGCAGAGTTATTATTTGCACCAACAATCATAGATTCGGTAATATCATTTGAAAGAGTCAATACTAGCCATGATTCGTCATATTTACTGTTGGTTATAGGATTTATATTGTTTTCTGTGAATTTATCTACTCTATAAATCATTGTTTGTTCCTTTTAGTGATGTTTATAAGATGATTTGTAGGCGTTGCCTACATGAATTGTTACACATGAATTGTTACACATGAATTGTTACACATGAATTGTTACACATGATTTGATTTGCATTTTAATGCCGTAAGGCAAATCATTGTTGAAACAACGCTACACTTTCAACATGGCTTGTCCGCGGAAACATATCAACCGGCGTAACCTTAACCGCATTATATCCCAGTTTTAAAAGTCTTTCTGCATCGCGAGCGAGCGTTGCTGGGTCGCAGGAAACATAAACAATTCTTTCGGGATTCATTTCTGAAACAGTTTTTAAAAGTTCTTCGTTACAACCTTTTCTTGGTGGGTCTAAAATTACAACTTTTGGTGTGATGCTTCTGTTTTGCAATTCTTTAATTGCATATTTTGCGTCACCGCAAATGAATTCTGCGTTGTCAATGTTATTAAGTTTTGCATTTAATTTTGCATCTTCAATAGCGTCAGGAATAATTTCAACACCAATTAAAGATTTTGCATTGTTTACCATAGAAAGACCGATTGTACCAGTACCGCAGTAAAGGTCTAAAAAATCGTCTTCTTTAGTGAGTGCGGCATATTCTTTTGCTTTGCTATAGAGTAACTCAGCGGTGTCATGATTAACCTGATAAAACGAAAGTGGAGAGAGTTTGACTTTTACACCACAAAGAATATCTGTAATGAATCCGTCACCATAAAGAGTTTCGCATTCGCTACCTAAAACTACATTTGTTTTCTCTGTGTTTTTATTTAATATGAGAGTTTTGAATCCGTTTACTTTCTTTAAGTTTTCTAAAAGAATATCACCGTGTTTTAATGTGTCGCCATTTATAACAACACAAACCATAATTTCGTTTGTGTTAAATGCTTTTCTCAAATAAATGTGGCGGATTAAACCAACGTGCATTTCTTCGCTATAAACAGGAATATTGTTATTGTTTATAAAACTTCTGAAAATTTCTACAATCTGACCGAATTCTTCCGGTTCTAAGAGACAGTCGTCACCGTCAATTACGCGGTGACTTTTTTTAGCGTAAAAACCAATTTTTAAAATTCCGTTTTCGCGTCTTACAGGGTATTGTGCTTTGTTTCTGTATCGCTCAGTGTTTTCTGAAACAATTATATCTTCAAATTCAGGCTCTAAATGAGCAATTCTTAAAAAGGCATCTTTGACTTTTTCTGCTTTGAGTTCTGATTCTGCTTTATATTTAAGGTGCGAAAATGAACAACCACCACAGTATTTAAAATGCTCACAAAGAGGCTCTTGCCTGTCTTTAGATGGCTTTATAATTTTCATTGCCTTACCTATAGCGTAATTCTTCTTTGCTTTTATAATGTGGCATTTTATGACATCATTTTTAGCGGTATTTTCAACAAATACCGCAATTCCGTCTTTTTTACCAACACCACTGCCCTCACTTGTGTAGCCTGTTATTGTTAAATCAAAATCATCATTTTTCTTAATCATTGTTTATTTCCTTGGTTCTAATCATAACCTTTAGTTCAATTTATGTTTTGCAAATCATTGCAATAGCTCTGCTACTGCTTTTTTGTATTCTTCATAAGTTAAAAAAGTATTTATTATAGGCAAAAGTTTATTTGCTGAAAGCAGTTCAGGTAAATCGAGTGACTTTAAAAATGCCTTTCGTTTAACTGCACTGTCATCTCTACCTGAAAGACCATCAATATACAAATCTGTTTTAGTTACTAATCTTCTTTCGGTTTCTTTTGTTTCTTCTGCAGTAACACCAGCTTTGGTAAGGGCTTCTATTATTTTTCCTTTTGGAACGCCCTCAACACCTAATTTGCCCTCTTTACTGCTTTCGGTTTTACGCTTTTCTTTACCAAAAATATCGGGGATATAAGCGTGTTTAATTTGTTCTTCGGGTACCATTCCACCAATAAATGAACGGATTTTAAACCCTGCAGAATCACTGTCTGTAAGAATAAGTAACCCTTTAGTTTTAGCAAGACGGCGAATAAGTTTTTGCTTTTCTTTATCGTTAAAAATTGCAAAACCGTCTGTTTCAATTATAACTGCATCGAGTATAGAGGATAATTTGATTTTATCGTACTTGCCCTCAACAATTACAACTCTGTCTGTTTTTATCATTAAATTCTCAACAACCTTAATATTAATTCTTCAAGGACTTGTTTTTTATCCTGACTTGTGCTTTTTAATCTCTTGTCAGCATCTGCTAGTGCTTCTATCGCTTTGTGGAATTGCTCTATTGAATATCTTGCACCATCTTTTGTGGCATTTGTAATTACAAATTCTTTACCTTTGTAAGATGAGGGGAAAACTTCTGCAAGTTCGCGTGGCGAAATACCTTTTTCTTTTATTGTAGATGCTCTGTACATATCAATGTACGCTCTTGAGAGTGTTGCCAGAATAATAACAGGTTCTTCACGCAATTTAAAAAGATTATTTAGTGTAGCGTATGCCTTGTCCGCTTCGCCATTTACAATATCTCTTGAAAGCGAAAATATTTTTGCTTCAGTTGAAATTATAACAGTTTTATCTATATGTTCTCTTGTAATTTTACCAGAGTTTACAAAAGAACATACTTTATCAAATTCGTTGCGTAATGTACTGTAATCTGTACCGACAAGATTTATTAAATAAAGAGCATCTTCTCTTGATATTTCACAATTCTTTTTTGGGGCAGAGTCAACAAGTAATTTTGTGAGTGCCTGAGGGGTTCTTTTGTCAATTTTTACAGTGGCACCAATCTCTTCAAAAAGTTTAATTACTTTAGACCAGCGTGACTCTTTTTCATCAACCTCAATTGTATCACACCAGAATATAAGAATAGTTGTTTCCGGTATATCTTTTAAAATACCGTCTAAATCTTCATTGAATTTATAACGGTTGTTTTCTTGCTTGTAATAATAGTCTGTAAAGCGAAAATCCTTTACAAGTGTGCAGGAGTATTCACTCATCATAGGAAAGGTAGAAACACAGTCAGCTAAAGTTTCTAAAGTAACATCTTTACCATCAAGGTCGTGTAAGTTAAAGTCTTTAAAATCTTTTTCAATAGTTTTATTTATAATTGAAGTGACATAGTGTTGCTTTAAATAATGCTCGTTACCATAAATAAAATAAGCGTTTTTAAAATTTTTTTCTCTTATATCTCTTTTTAAATCGTCTTCTGTAAGAATAGCCAAAAGTTTCACCACCCTTAATTAAAATTTATATTATTGTCAGATGTTTTATAAAATTTATTTGCGTAAATGTAACCAAGATAATCATTTTTGTGTGTAGTATCATCTTTTCTGCAGACAATCAGAGTATCAACAGTTGTATTGAAATTATCTGGAATGTTTTCGGGTAAAACAAGAACATCAATTTTACCAACATCATTTTTTATTTCATTCAGTTTATTGTACTTTGAAAACGAAAGAACAATAATTTTTTCGTTAACCTCTATTATAGCACAATTTTTACCGTATGTGTCAAAAATTCTTATATTTATTTCATTTTCTAAAGAATATGTAAATTCACCTGAAACCTCTGCCGTGTTAAATGCATCTGTGTCAAAATTATAAAGTGTACTGTTCACAAAAGGTGTTACCATTTTTGATTTTATGTTAAAAGATTCATTTATTACTTTAATGCTTTTTAAGAAGTTTTTGTTGAGGTAGGTAACTGCAAATAAATCTACAGAATCATTTTTAGTTTTGGGTAGATGCTTATAGGTCTCGCTACCAAGAATTTCAGGTGTGTTTATTACTGCATAATGAGTGCCTGTTCTTATAATTATGTTAGGTGTGTTTGTGTTACCAAGAACTGTAAATTCTGTGTTTTGGGTGAATGGAATTACTGAAAGAATCAAAGAAAAAATTACAGGCAATATTATAATGAAAACCGAGGATTTTCTGAAAAATGATTTTAATGTCAGTTTGTTTAAAGCGAAAACGTATACAAGTAAAAGCGAAACAGAAATAATAATTGCAAGGTAAACAAAGTTTTCGTTTGTAGAAATTGATGCGTATTTTAATGAACCGATTGCTTTTATAATTGCAATAAGAAGTTTTAAAAAGCAGTCAGTTACATTAAATAAAAATTCTGCGATTAAACCTGAAAAACCAAATGGAATAAAACTTATAGTAAGTGAAATTAAAGTTATTACCATTGATACAAATGCAAGGTTAATAGTCAAAAGATTTGTAATTGGTGCAATTATGCTTACTGTACCAAAATAATATACAGAAGCAGGTAAAGTGAAAATTGTAGCAGAAATACTTATTAAAAGTGACTCGAAAACAAATTGGATTACGCGTTTTATAATTCGTGGTGGATTTTTTTTGGCAAGTAAACTGTTTATTTTGTAGGTGTATTTTGAAGCAGTTACTACACCTAAGGTCGCTAAAAAAGAAAGATAAAAAGACGGGGAGTATAATACAAATGGATTGAAAAGTAAAATAATACCCACAGCAAGACCTAGCGAATTTATACTGTCAGACTGTTTTTTGAAAATTGGAGATATTAAAGTAATAGCCATCATAAAAGATGCTCTTATTACTGATGGTGTGAAACCTGAAATTATAACGAGAAGAACTAATACGAAAATACCACAGAGGTTTGCGTACTTTTCTTTTAATTTTAAAAGTTTTAAAATGTTTATAAACAAACCGCACCACAAAGATGTGTGAAGTCCCGAAACTGCTAAAAGGTGAGCAACACCACTTGAACGGAAAGCGAAAGTTAATTCGTCACTTAATTTACCTGTACCACCGAAAAGCATACCCGAAGCAATAGCGAAAGAGTCGTAAAATAAATATTCTGAAAGTTTGTTTCCGCAAGCGGATTTTAACGATAAAGCGTAGTAATAAAAATCTTTGTTTTTTTCACTTAGTTTGTCGCTTGCTGTGTATTCTTTTATTTGTATAAATAACTTATCACTTGCATTTTTTTCGAAATTGGTTTTAACAAGTTTTGCATCATCAATGAAAACTGTGTCATATATATCATAAACTTTTTCTTCGGTTCCAAAAAATATTTTAATTTCTGCTTCTTCACCATTTACAAGCGAAGATTTTAATATGTATTGATTGTCCTGCTTTTCAATAACTGTTGCGACAATGTCGCTTGAAGAACTTTCGTAATTTATTGCTTTTTCATAAATAAAATGATTATTAATATAAAGCGAAGCAACAGAAATTAAAATACTTATTGTTACTGTTGGTATTATAAGAAGATTTTTGATTTTACTGTTTTTGGTTAAAAAATAAAACAAAATGACCGCCATCGCAATTATGGTAAGTAGCACAAGCGAACTGTTCCCCGTAAAGAGAAACAGTAACGCTGTTAAGAATACTACTAATCCGAAAGCGAGTGACGGTCTTTTCATAATGTTTAATTAACCTGCAGGCCAGGTGAAGTTTCTGCCTGAAAGTAAGTGGAAATGAATGTGTTTTACAGTCTGACCTGCAGAGTCACCGCAGTTATTTACAACTCTGAAACCATCATCCATTTTTAATTCTTTTGAAAGTTTTGCTATTACTTCGAAAATGTGAGCAATAACTTTACTGTTTTCTTCTGTAACTTCTGCTGCAGAAGAAATATGCTCCTTAGGAATTACGAGAATGTGAGTTGGTGCTTGTGGTTCAAGGTCATTAAATGCAACAACCAAATCATCTTCGTAAACTTTTGTAGATGGAATTTCACCATTTGCTATTTTACAAAAAATACAATCCATATTTTTCACCTTATGCCTTTAAAATTTCTTCTGCTTTTGCGAGAGCATCATTAATTTTTGAAATATCTTTACCACCAGCCATTGCAGAGTCAGGTTTACCGCCACCTGAACCGCCTGCAACCTGTGCTACTGCTCTTACAATGTTACCTGCGTGAGCACCGTTTGCTATAGCGTTTTTACCACAGTAGCAAGCGAATGAGCAAGTGCCTTTTGCAGATTGTTCTGCAGCGAGTACAACAACAATATCGTCACCCTTATCTTTGGATGAGTCGAGCATTGAACGGAGTGCATTTGCATCTGCTTCACCCAAAGAAGCGGTAATGAGTTTGTAAGCGCCGATTTCTTTTACATTATCAAAGAGGTTACCTGCTTTTTGTTTTGCAATTTCTGCTTTTAATTCTTCTAATTCTTTTTCTTTTGCTTTAAGTTCTTGTGAAAGAGAAAGTGCTTTGTTTGCAAGGTCATTAACATTTGCAAGTTTCATATTCTGTGCTGCATTACTAATGAGTTCTTCACGGGAATTGAGATAGTTCAATACACCAAGACCTGTAACACCCTCGATTCTTCTTACACCTGCAGCAACAGAAGATTCAGATATAATTCTGAAAAGACCGATGTTACCTGTGTTGCTTACATGAGTACCACCGCAAAGCTCTGTTGAGAAACCGTTACCGGCAGTAACAACTCTTACAGTATCACCATATTTTTCACCGAAA
>CALAEU010000284.1 GCA_937891215.1 uncultured Clostridia bacterium | reverse complement strand
GGACATATATGAATAGTGATAACCACTATTTTTAAGTGAAAACATTTTTCAGTTTCTTTCTTGCACGTTGAAGTGCATTGTCAACCGCCTTTGGTGTAAGACCTAACTTTTTTGAAGTTTCATTGTAAGAAAGTCCACTCATCTGACAATAAACAACTGACTTTTCAATATCTGAAAGAACATTTTCACAATGAACTAGAACAGAAGATAAATTTTCGCTCGCTACAATTGTATCAAGTGGATTTTTAAGTTCTGCATTTACAGTTACAGGGTCAATGTCTCTGTCAATCTGTAAATCATCCTTAGTTTTTCTTACTGCAGAAAAAATACGATTGTTCATACACACAGATGCATACGCAGAAAAAGGGACCCCTTTTTCACCGTTATAAGTTCTTACTGCAGAAAGGAAACTTATCATTCCCTCTTGAAGTAAATCGTCAGCATCGAGATAACCAGCAGAAGAAACCTTTGGTTTGCGTGACAAGAACCTTCGAGTTAAAGTATCTAAAGCAAGACTGTTACCATCCTGTGAGAGTTTTACTAATTCTTCATCGGTAAAACTGTCGTAAGAAGATGTTAAATTCTCGCTCAAAATACCACCCCAATATAATGAAATATGAATTCACAGATACGATAATACCACATTTATTCAAATTTGTCAAATATTATTTTTTATACCAGTATTTTTTGTGCAAAACTTAGAAAATGACATTTTTCGACAAAAAATAAAAGAGTTGATTTTAAAAAATAGTCAACCCTTTGTTTTTTCAGTTAAGTACCATTTACCACCAATACGGATTGCGTAAATATCGTTATATATACTCTGATATTCGCCCAAATCCCCTTTTGCATTGATAGTAAAAGAAATTTTAGCACCTTTATTTGCAGTTCTTTCATACAGATAAGTTTCCACGAGCAACTCATTTATTTCTTCTAACTCTTCATCTGTTATGTACTGAACAGAGTCGACTGTGTAATTCAGTTTGAATTCTTCACCACAACGAAGTTTATAAAACTCGTTACTACGACGCATTGCGTGTGTCATTTCAGTAAGAACAACTTCATCATCGAAATAAAGATATTCTTTATTATATGATTTTATATGCTCATCAAAAAGAGTAAAGAATAATTCTTCATCATTCTCTTCAATTGCATAAGTAAAAGTTTTTACAAGAGTATCAGGTTTACTACCTGTAAGAACACCTGTAACAATTGCTGCAATACTTAAAACAATTGCTATAGTTATAAGACTTAACACTCTGCTCTTCATAGTAGGCATTCTGTATGCTTTTATTTTGTTAATTAAACTATTTTCTTTACGCTCTCTTTTCTTTTTGTGGAAAGTAGCACCGCAATAAGCGCAGTGCTTGAAATTTTCAGGACTTTGTTTGTTACACTTTTCGCAGTACACTTTTCTCACTCCGTTCTAATAAAATACTACCCGAAAAAGTGTTTTTTCGGGTAGTATTATTTTTATTATTCAGCTACTTCTTCTGTAACTTCAGTAGTTTCTGCTACTGCTTCAGTTGCATCTTCAACTGCTTCTTCCTTTGGTTCTTCAGGAAGAAGAGCACGAATTGAAAGACCAACTCTCTTGAGGTCAAAGTCAATTTCAGTAATTTTTGCCTGAACAACTTCGCCAACTTTAAGTACATCTGCAGGATTTGCAATGTGTTTATTTGCAATCTGTGAAATATGGATAAGACCATCTACACCAGGAATGATCTGAGCAAATGCACCAAATGAAGTAAAGCTTACAATTTTAACATCTGCAACAGAATCTACAGGGTAATCTCTTCTGAGAATTTTTTTAAATCCTAAAGAGATTTTTCTCTTTTCCTGGTCGAGTGCTTTAATTGTAACTTCTACCTGGTCACCAACATTTACAACTTCTGATGGATGCTTAATTCTGCTCCATGAAAGTTCTGAAATGTGAATCATACCATCAACGCCACCGATATCTACGAATGCTCCGTAGTTTGTAAGTGACTTAACTGTACCTGTAACTGTTTCGCCTTCTTTTGCTTCAGCCCAGAATTTGTCTTCAGCCTCTTTTTTAGCACCTTTAAGTACAGCTTTGATTGAACCAACTGCACGTTTTCTTTGTTTATTGATTTCAATAATCTTGAACTGAACAGTTGTCTTTAATAAATCTTCTAATTTGTCGTTACGATTCATTGTTGCAAGTGAAGCTGGAATGAATACTTTAACATTTTCTGAAAGTACAAGAATACCGCCGCGAATAACATCTGTTACTACACCTTCGAATACTTTGTCTGTACCTTCTGCTGCAAGAACGTTGTCCCATGCTTTAATAGCATCATAACGTTTTTTAGAAAGCATAATTACGCCTTCTACATTGTTTGTTTTCATGATTATGAGGTCTAATTCATCGCCAGGTTTTAACTCTGTCTGCGGATTAGCATCAGGGTCATTGCTGTATTCACTGTATGGAATATAGCCGGTTTCTTTCCTGCCGATATCAACTTGTATCTCAGTAGACTTAACGCTGATTACAGTACCTTTTACTTTTTGGTTACTGTTAAGGCTATTAAGTGATTCTTCTAATGCTTGAGCAAAATCAAAATCTTCTGCTGATACAGAGTCCAGCACTTTTTCCTCCTCAATCATTTTGTTTTCGTTTACAATTTCGGACATGGTTTGAAGTACCTCCTTTATAATACCGGCGGGAGTGGATGCACCCGCAGTAAGACCAATTAAGTTAAAACCAGAAAATGAAAAAGAAATAGGATATGAGTTAGAAAAACAAACTGTACTTGAAGAAGAAAGGGGACATGAAACATTAGATGTAGAAAACTTAAAATATTATAATGAATATGGTGGATTTTCTAAAGATGGAAAAGAATATATTATAAAAGTGAATAAAGACAATAGACTTCCAACTGTATGGAGTCATGTGCTAGCAAATGAAAAGTTCGGAACATTAGTTACAGAAAGCTTAGGAGGATTTACTTGGGGGAAAAATAGTAGATTAAATAGAATTTCAGCATGGTCAAATAATCAAGTATTAGATATACCTTCAGAAGTTATATATATGCAAGAAAAAGAGAGCTTAAAAACATGGTCTGTTGGATTAAATCCTATGCCAGATAATAATGATTATATTATAACTTATGGATTTGGATATGCAAAATATAAGCATACGAGTATGCAGATAGTTCAAGAATTAAAAGTTTTTGTGCCAAAAGAGGATAGTATAAAAGTTAATCTGCTAAATTTAAAAAATTTAGCTCCTAAAAAGAAAAGATTAAAACTTGTCTATTATGTAAAACCAGTATTAGGAGAAGATGAAATAAATACTAATGGATATATAGAGTTAGAAAATAAAGAAAGTTCTAATACAATACTATTAAGAAATAGAATAGATGATAAAGAACAATACATTTATATTTCTAGCAGTGAAAAGATTGAATCTTATACAGGAGATAAAAATTTCTTTGTAGGAAATGGAACGCTATCTA
>CALAEU010000283.1 GCA_937891215.1 uncultured Clostridia bacterium | reverse complement strand
CTAACATTATCGTGCAATTTAACTGTTGGCGCTGTATCTTTTGATGAGAATTTACCATCTTTGTAAGCACCCTCAACGCAAGAGTCAAGTTCTTCTTTTGTAAAGTCCGTAAGATAGAGACCTAAAATTCTTTTTGCTCTTTCTTTGTAATCTACTGAACAGAGTGATTTCAATTCATCTGATGAAACTGCAGGAATTTCAGTTGGGATATATAACCCACCATCTTTTGAAATTCCGTCTGTAATTGCTTTAGATGCAGTTACCTTTACACTATTATCTCTTGTTGATGTGTAAAACATTTTAACACTTCCTATAATTCAAATCATAATCTAAAACATTTTACAACAAAACTCTTGTAAAATCAAGTATTATAAGTATTTTTTAACCAATTTTTTCACCACACGCTAAAAAATGTAGTATTCTTTTTAATGATGTACCGAAAGTAAGTTTTTTTACTTCATTTGCTGCTAAAAGTGGAAATTCTGCAACACATTCCCCTGCTAATGTAAATTTCACACTACCCAGTTTTTGATTTTTAGTTACAGGTGCCTGAACATTTTCTACTAATGTAACAGTCTGTTCTAATTTTTCAACATCGCCTTTTTTAAGAAGAATTGTTGTATCGCCTTTAATATAAGGCTTAACAGATTTGGTTTCGCCACCAAGAACTTCTACATTGCTGAAAACAGTTTCATCTATTTTAAGTTCTGTAACTGTATAATTTGCAAAACCGTAATTCAGCATTGTTTTTGCAGTTTCAAAACGGTCATTACTGTTACCACTACCCAATACAACTGCAACTAAATGAAGATTATCGCGTTTAGCAGAAGCAGAAACACAGCACCCTGCTTTACTTGTTGTACCAGTTTTTATACCTGTAGTACCACTATAAAAACGAACAAGTTTATTTGTGTTTACAAGTTCGGTTTCACCATTTCTTAAAGAATCCATCCAGACAGTTGTGTAATCCTGTATCAAATCGTGTTTCATAAGTTCCACTGACATAATACCAATATCTCTTGCAGTAGTTAAATGGGTATCTGTTGTATCATCAAGACCAGTTGCGTTTTCAAAATGAGTGTTATTCATTCCCAGTTCTTTTGCTCTTTCATTCATTAAAGAAATAAATGCTTCTTCACTACCGGAAATATATTCACCTAAAAGTGTAGCGGCATCGTTAGCACTACCAATAGCGGTGGCTTTTAATAAATCATTAACTGTCATTTCTTCGCCTGGTTCGAGCCATATTTGTGAGCCACCTTTTTTTGATGCATTTTCACTACACACGACAACATCTGTAAGGGCAATTTTACCGTCCTGAATTGCTTCTACAACAAGAAGCATTGTCATTATTTTTGTAACTGATGCAGGAAATAATTTTTCATCGGCATTATATTCTAAAAGTACTTTACCAGTTGTTACATCCATTAAAATCCCCGATTTTGCTTTGATTTCAATGGGTAACTTCTCTTTTGATGTTTTATTTTGTGATGTAGTAACCGAGTTAAAAACAGGGGTAACATCTTCATTCTCTTTTGTGACTGTTTTTGCGTTGGCGGTTATTATTAATTGAAATATAAAAATTGTTGATAAAAATAAAGAAAAGCATTTTTTCATAAAGTTCACTCCTTTAAGTAAACTATATGAAAAATGCTTTTTGTTTATTCAATATTAAAGGAAACAGGAAGCAGGAAACAGAAATTAGGGCTTCGCTATCATTTTACGCATTACACTCGATTGGTTTTTTCTTTATTAAATCTGATTATCACTACTACGGGCGACCAAAGGTCTGCCCCTACGATGATATAGGTAAATTTGTCCATTCATTTATAAGGCACCAAATAAATTTAATTGCTACAAATGAAAGGAAAATCAGCTCCCACTATGGTAGGGGCAGACCTTTGGTCGCCCGTCAGAGTGCATTTAAATTAACAAGTATGTAAAAATGAAACAAAAACCTGACTGTTATGGTCAGGCTTTGTATATCATTCTTTTTTTGAGTTAAAGTACTTAACTCTTTGCAACTGTGGTAAAAAGTCCTTGCCGTTGTAATGGTAATCTAAACTTTGTAGAATGAGTTTTAGTTTGCCCTGCGAAGATAAACGGCAAACCGAACAAACTCAAAAAATAACAATACAGACAAAATACAACCGGAAGAAAGTTCCACAAGAAATCTGCATATTCGTTTTTTATTATTGAATCTAAAAACATAAAAACTGCAAAAACCAAGCACAAGCAAATATAAAATCTTGTAAATAATTTTGCATATTTTGGAAGTTCAAAAATCAAATTAACACCAGTTTTCCCACCTAATGAGCTTAATGATATATAAATTGCAGGTGAGAAAGAATTGTGCATAAAAACCGAGCCTGTACTTGTTTTTATGACAAATTTCTGTACACCATCATACTCTGAACTTTTTATTTTCATTTCTTTAGAATTTTCTGCTACACAATCCTGAATTTTCTTAGTTGCTTCTTGCATTGTGCAATCGCAAGTGAATGTTGTCTGGTAACTTGGAAATGGTAATTTCATTATTTTCTCCTTAAAATTATAAATCAAAATAAAATTGAATTATTACACCTATCATATAAGACAAAAATGCACTCGAACACATTGCGAATAGATTTGACTGGTAAGGTTTGTAGTCTTCGACTGTTTCACTTTTATTTCTGAAATATTTTAAAATATCTGCCTTTTCTTCCATCCTTGTGAAAAAAATCCAACCTATGCATATTGGCAAAGCGAGCCACCAAACAAAAATCAGACTCCATACAAGTGAAAAACCACCACAACCAATTGTGTAAACAAGTGGAAGGAACTTAATATAATCCTCTTTGAATTTTGTTCGTCTTAAAAATTCAGCAAAAGCTCCAAATAAAAATAAAACAGCCATTAGTGCAAGAATTATCCACCACGATTTTTCTTCTGTTGCTACAATAAACTTCTCCATTTTTCTCCTTTTGATACTAGCAACTAGCCATACTAGCCACACTAGCAACTATTTCATCACAAGACAATTCCAACCGCCCTGCTCATAGCGTTCAACTATTGTAAAGCCGTTCTGCTCTAAGCAAGAAATCACTTCGTCAGCCCTTGTATCAATAATACCTGATGCTATGAAAACTCCGTCAGGTGCCATATATTTTCTTACGTTCGGTGCAAACATCATAATTACATCTGCAACTATATTTGCGACAACAACTGAATATTTCCCCTTTACATTTTCGTCAAGGTCGCCACACACGAATGTGAGTTCAGGCTCTTTAAAATTATTCATTAAGCCATTTTCTTTTGCGGTTTTTACTGCAAGCGGGTCAATATCTACACCAAATGCACTTTCTGCACCTAACAAAAGTGAAGAGATTGCAAGAATACCGCTACCACAACCCATATCTAAAACTGTATCGCCATCTTTAATAATTTTATCAAGAGTTTCAAGGCAAAGGCGTGTTGTATCGTGTGCGCCTGTACCAAATGCCGCACCTGGTTCAATGTTTAAAACTACTCTGTTTTCTGCGTCAAAATTTTCTTCCCATATAGGTCTTACAAAAAGTCTTTGACCTATTTTAAGCGGTTTAAAATATTTCTTCCAGTTGTTAAGCCAGTCTTCTTCCTTACAAGCAGAAGTATCTATTGTGTAAGGGATTTTTTCTGCATCTAATCTTGATGACACAAAAGAAACTGCTTCCTGTGGGTTATCGTTTTCGCCTATGTAGATATGAATAATTGACTTGGTTCTGTCTTTTTTTAAAAGGTCTTCGTCAATTAAATCTATGTGAGCAATATCCCAAGCCTCTTCTTCGAGAGTGCTGTAATCTTCTGTATAAATTCCATAAGGCACTGCCATTACAGCAATATTACTTGCTCTTTCGGTATCTTCTGAATTAACTGATATTTTAATTTCTTGCCATTCCATATTTTTTAATTCTCACTTTATCAAGTCTGCTTTTGGTTCAACCACTGTTCTGCCGTGGTTGAACATTTTTCTATTGTCGAGCATCCAGAGTCTGCCTGTAAATTCTCCAGATTTCACACCGCCAACTGCTTCTGCCATTTCGTACATATTTGCATCAAACAAGTCAAGTTGTGAAAGAATTTCCGCTTCAATAAAAGATGGTCTTACTGCAGCACCAAATTCTAATTTACCGTGATGTGAAATGAGCATGTGCTGAAGAAGAACTTTAGTGTCTTCTGAAATACCAAGTTCATCACACTTTCTACCGACTTCTTCACTGCCCATTACAAGATGGCCTAAAAGCATACCACTTACTGTGTGGCCATCTACAAGACCAGTGTTATTTACTGTGTATTCTTTGAGTTTTGCAATATCGTGAAGAATTGCACCTGATACAAGCAATTCTTTATCTATTGCCGGATAAATAGAACATACACATTCTGCTAAACGGACAATTGAAAGTGTATGATATAAAAGTCCACCATTCATTGCGTGGTGAAGTTTTTCTGCCGCTGGGAAGAAGACCAACTCTTCTTTATGTTCTTTCAGAATTTCGGTAACTACTTTTTTTAACTCTTCATCGTTAAATGTGTTGACCAGAGACATTATAACGCCATACATTTCTTCACCAGAAAAATCTGCTGATTTCACAAAGTCAGAAACAGACACATTATCTCCTGCAACTGAAGGTCTGATGCGTTGAATTATAAGTTGGTCGTTACCATTGTACTGTTGTAAAGTACCACGCACTTTTACTACTGTATTTGCTTCTGGCATAGGGGTTATTTCTTCTTTAAAATCCCACATTTTAGCGTAAATTTCACTATCTTTATCACCTAAAAGCATATCTAAATATGTACTGCCGTTTTTGGCACTTTTCTTGTCACAGTTCTTAACGAGGGCAAAACATTCAACTACGCCTGGTTTGTCACATTGTGTAAAATTCATAATTTAAACTCCTGATTATATATTATTTGATTCCTAAAATATCCTGTACTACTTTTGATGCTATTAAAACACCTGCTGAAATCGGTACAAATGTTGAAGATGCTGGTGTTCTGTCACCATCAATGTTCTGTGGTTCTTCTTTTGAGTAAACTACTGTTAAGTGGTTTATACCTTTATTTCTTAACTCTCTGCGAATTACTCTTGCTAATGGGCAGACACTTGTTTTGCTTATATCCTGGATTTCCAACATTTCAGGGTGTATTTTATTGCCTGTTCCCATTGAAGAAATTATTTTTATATTTTCTTCTTTTGCTCTTTTTATAAGTTCTATTTTTGCAGTTACATTGTCAATTGCATCTACAATATAATCATACTCTGAAAGATTTATTTTGTCAGCGGTTTCAGGAAGATAAAATAAATCGTATTTATTTAATTTAATACCAGGATTTATTTCAATAAGACGCTTTTCACAAGCATCTGTTTTTTTCATTCCTATTGTACTTTCGGTTGCAATAAGCTGACGATTTATATTTGTTATATCAACTACATCCTTATCAACAAGACCTAAAGTACCTACCCCACTTCGTGCGAGTGCTTCGCACACTGCACCACCGACGCCACCCAAGCCAAAAACAAGGACTTTACTATTTTTTAGTTTTTCCTGATTTTCTATACCGAAAATTCTTGCTGAACGTGAAAATCGTTCGTCCATTGTTTTTGCTCCTTTCAAAAAGATATATAATAATTATATAAAATTACGAATTTTTGTCAACAATAAATCCTGGTGATAAAATGAAAAAAAGAATTATAGCTTTAACACTTATTATGTTTCTTGCCTTTTCATCTTTAAGTTTCAGAATTTACTTATTAGGTGTAAAAAATATTTACTCTGTAAGCACTACAAACACACTTAAAACAAATACAATTGCGAAAACGCGTGGTAATGTTTACGACAGAAATTTAAACAGAATAACAAATAGTAAAGAAAAATATATAGCGTGTATTAAACCAACTGCAAAAGGATTTTTAGAAAGCGAAAAACTCACTAATAAAGATGCGGTAACCGAAGAACTAAAAAAGGGACATTTAGTTACTACGCCTGTTCCCTCTTACGATTTTTTTAAGAATACAAATGATATTCTAACACTTACTACTTTTGAACGATATGATAAAAACTCGCTTTGTCATATATTAGGTTACTGTAATAACGATAAAGGAATGTATGGGATTGAAAAATATTACAATGACATTTTAGAAAAAACGAGTGGTTCAATTTCTTTAAGATACCATTGTGATGCTTTAGGCAGAGTGCTTAATGGTGAAGCAGTTGAAGTATATAACGACAATTACAATAACAAATCGGGAATTGTTCTGACAATTGACAAGGAAATTCAGAAAATAGTTGAAAATGCTTTAACAAATCACAATATAGATGTTGGATGCGGCATTGTTTTAAATGCAGATACAAGTGAAATTTTAGCATGTGCTTCAACGCCAGTAATTGACAGAAACGATTTAAACAAATCTTTACTCGATGAAAACTCTCCATTTATAAACAGAGCATTTACAGGATATGCGGTAGGCTCTGTTTTTAAAGTAGTAACTGCTGTTTCAGCTATTGAGAATAATAGAAATAATTTGATTTATGAGTGTACAGGCAACATTACAAAAAGCGCTAATACTTTTAATTGTAGTAAAAAAGATGGTCATGGTGAAATGGATTTAAAGGGCGCTATAACCTACTCCTGCAACCCATATTTTATAGAATTAAGCACTATTGTCGGTGCAGAAGATTTACTGAATACCGCAACTCTTTTAGGCTTCAACAAATCTACCGATTTTGGTAATGGATATTTTACAGACAAAGGTAATTTACCTGATATTAAAGAACTAAACAGTAGTGCCGCTTTAGGAAATTTAGGGTTTGGGCAAGGGTCGTTACTCGCTACACCACTACAAATGGCAAATTGTTACGCGGTAATTGCAAATGGTGGTTATTATAATGAACCAACTTTAATAAAGGGTTATATATACGAAAATGAAAAATTCACAAGTGGCAGTAAACAGACAAGTAAAAAAATACTGAAAACTGAAACTTGTAATATTTTAAAATATAGTTTACTCAATGTGGTTAAAGAAGGCACAGGAAAATCCGCTTTTTCTTCCCTTTTCCTTTCTTGCGGCAAAACTGCTACTGCCCAGAGCGGACAATATGATAAAAATGGTGTTGAAATAAAACACTCCTGGTATGTTGGTTTTTTCCCATACGAAAACCCACAATATGTTATTTGCATAATGAAAGAAAATGGAATTTCAGGCGGAATTGACTGCGCACCAGCGTTTAAGGAAGTGGCAGAAAACATTTTTATTTTGGAAAGATTACGAAAAACTAATTAAATGCGTAATGCAAAACTAAAGTAGTGCTGAGGGCTGAGTGCTGAGGGCTGAGTTAAGGGGCTACGACGTAATTGTAATAATTTGTTGTAGTGGTTAATTTACATTTTCAATTTTTAGCACTTATATGTAGTAAAACTTAATAAAAATACAAACAAAAAATTCTATCATTTAAAGTTATCGTAAACAATAAATGATAGAATTTTGTTGTTTTTATTCAGTAATAATTATAATCAAACGCGTAGCGTTTCCTTAACTCAGCACTCAGCCCTCAGCCCTCAGCACTCAGCATTCAGCACTTTTTGTGCTCCCAGCATTACACCAATTTTTGCACTATGGAAGTTAAGTCCACCCTGAAGCCATACTGCAAACGGTTCACGTAAAGGTGCATCGGCAGAAAGTTCAATTGAAGAACCATTTGTAAAAGCACCTGCCGCCATAATAACATCGCTGTCATAACCCGGCATTTCCCAAGGTTCAGGCACAACAAAACTATCTATTGCAGAGCCACTCTGTAACCCTTGGCAAAATGCAATAAGTTTTTCAGGTGTCTGAAGTTTGATACTTTGAATAATATCTGCTCTCGTTTCGTTTGATTTTGGTGAAACTTCGTAACCCATTTCCTCAAACAATGCGGCAGTAAAAACTGCAGTTTTAAGTGCCTCACCTGTTACATGCGGAGCAGAAAAAAGTCCCATAAAAATATCTCGTGTATTACCGAGAGTTGCACCAACTTCGCGACCTATACCAGGTGTAGTCATTCTGTATGAACAAAGTTCAATCAAATCTTTTCTACCTGCGATATATCCGCCGCATTTTGCAATACCGCCACCCGGATTTTTAATTAAAGAACCAGCGAAAACATCTACACCGATTTCGCCAGGCATTAATTTTTCAGTAAATTCACCATAGCAGTTATCAAGAATAGTAAATGCGTTACTATTAGCTTTTGTTATATCTACAATTTTCCTAATTTCTGTTGAAGTTAAGGTTGGTCTTAACGAATAACCTCGTGAACGTTGAATATAAACCGCTTTATAGTTTTCTTGTTTTAATTTTTTTTGTAATCCGTCAAAATCCACTGTGCCATCTTCGAGTAAATCAAAAATTTCAAATTCTATACCAAAGTCTTTTAATGAGCCCATACCTTCGCCGCTAAGACCTATTACAGAATGAATTGTATCATAAGGCATACCAGTAGCAGAAAGCACTTTGTCACCTGGTCTTAAAACACCAAAAAGCATTACTGCTAAAGTATGAGTACCACTTGCAAAACTGTGTCTTATAAGTGCATCTTCTGCACCAAAAATCTCAGCAGTTACTTCGTCTAAAACTTCTCGTCCCCTGTCGCCATAGCCATAACCAGTTGAAGAAACAAAGTGAGATTCACAAACACCGTGATTTATAAATGCTTTTAAAACTCTTTGCTGGTTAAATTCTGTTATTTCATCAATTTTTGCGAACTGTTCATTTGCTTTTTTTATCGCAATTTTTGAAAGTTCGTTTGTCTTTTCGCTGAATTCAAAAAAGCTCATTTTGTAACTCCATTTCCATATAAATATTTCCGACATTTTCAAAGCCGAGTTTATTATAAAAATCTTCAAGGTCTTTTTCACACCAAAGATAGATTTCTGTTACATTATCTTTATTTAATTCTTCAATAATTTTTTTAATAGTCGCCTTTGAAAAGCCCTTGTTTCTGAAAGTTTCCAGAGTATAAACCCCAGAAATTATTGCAGTGTTTTTATAAATCAATGGTGCAGTAGCAATTGAAACTAAATTTTCACCTTGCTTTAAGCAAATTGCTTTTGCATCGTTATTTACTACTTTTTTTGAAAAATCACAGTACCAGAAATCAAAATCTCTCCGTTCATCTGCAAAAAGAATTGAATGAAATTCTCTATATTCATCGGCTGTTGAAGCACTGTTCAAAGCACAATAATTAAATTCATTTTCTAAAAGCTTATCACCATTAAACTTAAAAAGAGCATAGCTTTTCGCAGATGTACTCATTGGAACATCTGAAACAACAGAATTACACCCAAAAAAAGCTAAAAATTCTTTTATTTCACAAAAATCTGTATTTTCGGTTGTAATTAAAGTAATGTTGCCATCTACCGAAGACAAAAGTGCAATTGTTTCGCCATTATCATTTAATTGCTCCCAAGCATTATCGCTGTGATTTTTATACTTAAAAGCACTAAAAATACGAGGGATTAACGGTGACTCAACACCGTTAATTTCCTCGAATTTTTCTATCTGTTTTATCATATCAGATTTCGCAACCGCCGTGACTTCTTACTGAAAGAATATAGCAAGAATTTTCACCGAATACATTTTTCATAGCGGCTGTATAATTTTCAATTTCTGATTTTGGTAAGAATACTTGAATTGTACCTGCAAATCCGCCACCGTGTACTCTGTAAGCTGCTTTGCCTTTTAATAATTCTTCTGTTAAGCAAAGTGCGAGTGCAACTGGCTGACTTTCAGGATTTTTTACTGTAAAGCAGTTCTGGTTATACATATAAGAAGATTTACCGCTTTCAATAATTATTGATTTAAATTCATTAAAATCTTTCTTATCTAAAGCCGTTGCAAGTCTTTCCACACGATTGTTTTCGTTATAGAAGTGAATTGCTCTTTCTATTGCTCTGTCGCCTGTTTTCTTTCTTATTTCGCCCATTTTCCTGAATACTTCTGAAGGTTCCACTTCTCTTAAAACAGATTTACCAAGATATTCTGCAACAGAGTTCATTTCTAATCTTATAGATGCATAATCGTCTGTTAAATCGGCGTGATTTCCGCCTGTATCCACAATGCAGAGGGCGTGGTCAAATTCATCTAGGTTGAAATCAACTTTATTTATAACAGGATTTTTTGTATCTTTAAAGTCAATCTGTACAAAGCCACCAACTGAACAAGCAGTCTGGTCCATAAGTCCGCAAGGTTTTTTGAAATAAACATTTTCAGCATACTGTGAAATACAAGCAATT
>CALAEU010000282.1 GCA_937891215.1 uncultured Clostridia bacterium | reverse complement strand
CAAAGAAATTCACTGTTAAGGTTAATGCTTATTCTGATGCAGCAAAGGCAAAAATTGAAGCTGCTGGAGGAAAGGCAGAGGTGATTTGAAGTGTTTCAGACTCTTGTTAACGCATGGAAAATCCCTGATTTAAGAAAAAAACTTTTATTTACAGCTTTTATAATACTTATGTATAGAATCGGTTCAAATATCCCTGTTCCATTCATCGATATGCCTGCAACTGGTCTTATTGACCCAGCAGGCGGAACCACATTCTTAAACTACTTAAGTATGATGACTGGTGATGCATTTAACTACGGTACAATTTTTGCTCTTTCAATCACACCATATATCAACAGTTCAATTATTATTCAATTGTTGACAGTTGCGATTCCTTACCTTGAAAGACTTTCAAAGGAAGGCGAAGAAGGCAGAAAACAAATCGCAAAAATCACCCGTTATGTAACAATCGCACTTGGTGTTCTTCAAAGTACAGCTTATTTCATTTATCTTAACGCTAAAGATTATGTTCTTTATCAAGGTACAAATAAAGCAATAGAAGTATTCCAGGCACTTGTTATTATTTTTGTTCTTACCGCAGGTACAGCTCTTGTTATGTGGCTCGGTGAACAAATTAACGATAAAGGTATCGGTAACGGTATTTCAATAATCCTCTTCGCAGGTATTATTTCAAGAATTCCTACTGAGGCTTCAATGCTCTTCAGCACCAATCCACAAGTAGGTAGTTACTTCTCAAGAGGTGGTATTTATTACTTCCTCGCTCCATTCGTAGTTGTTTGCTACATTCTTATGATTGCTTACATCGTTTGGATGGATAACGCAGAAAGAAAAATTCCAGTTCAGTATGCAAAAAGAGTTGTAGGTCGTAAAATGTACGGCGGTCAAAGCACACATATTCCGATTAAGGTTAATATGAGCGGTGTTATGCCAATCATTTTTGCAAGTTCAATTCTTTCATTGCCACCAACAATTAATCTTTTCGTTGCAGATAAGATTAAGAGTGTTGAAGATAAACTTGACTGGGGCGATTTCTTCAGTTGGTTTGAACCAACATCTGTAGTTTACGGTGTTCTCTATTTCTTGATGATTATATTCTTTGCTTACTTCTATGCAGCAATTCAATATAACCCAGTAGAAATGGCTAACAACATCCGTAAGAACAGTGGTATGATTCCTGGTATCCGTCCAGGTAAACCAACTTCCGATTACATCGGTAAAATAATTTCAAGAATCATACTCTTAGGTGCATTGCTTCTCAGTGTAGTTGCATTGTTCCCAACAGTATTTACTCAAGTTACAACATTAGCTAATGCTCCTATGAACATTACACTCGGTGGTACTTCAATCATCATTATGGTTGGTGTTGCACTTGAAACAGTTAAACAACTTGAGAGCCAGATGATGCTCCGTCACTACAAGGGATTCCTTGATTAATAAAGAAAGGAATAAATGCTATGAAACTTATATTTCTCGGCGCACCCGGTGCTGGTAAAGGCACTCAGGCGGAAGTTATTTCAGAAAAATTAAGTATCCCGACTATTTCAACAGGCAACATTATCCGTGCTGCTTTAAAAAATGGTACTGAAATGGGACTTAAAGCTAAAGAGTTCATTGAGGCTGGTAAACTTGTTCCAGATGATGTTGTTATCGGCATTATCAAAGAAAGATTAGCAGAAAGTGATTGTGGCAACGGATTTATCCTCGATGGTTTTCCACGCACAATCCCTCAGGCTGAAGCTCTTGATACAATGGGAATTATTATTGACAAAGTTGTTGATATTGAAGTTCCTGATGAAGACGTAGTAAACAGAATGTCAGGCAGACGTACTTGTAAAGGTTGCGGTGCTTCTTACCACATTCAGAACAAACCTTCAAAGGTTGAAGGTGTTTGTGACAGTTGTGGCGGTGAGCTTACAATCCGTAAGGATGACGCTCCTGAAACAGTTCTTGACAGATTAAATGTTTACCACGAACAAACCGAACCATTAAAGGATTATTATGAAAAGTGCGGTAAACTTCGCATAGTAGAAGGTACAAAACCGATTACTGAAATTACTGCAGAAATCCTTAAGGTATTGGAGGATTAAGCATGATAGTGCTAAAGAATGAACGCGAAATCAAGTTAATGCTTGAGGCTTGCAAAATTTCTGCTGAGGCACTAAAGATAGCAGGGGAAGCGGTCGAACCGGGTGTTTCAACACACGAGATTGACCACATTGTTAAAAAGTTTA
>CALAEU010000281.1 GCA_937891215.1 uncultured Clostridia bacterium | reverse complement strand
AGAAGGTAAAGAGACTTGCTATGAAGTCTGCTCTTTCTTCAAAGGTTGCAGCAGATGAAATGATCGTTCTCGATTCAGTTAATCTTGATGCAATCAAAACAAAAGAAATTGCTAAAATGTTTGAAGCTATTAAAGCTCAGAAAAAAGTTCTCGTAGTTCTTCCAGAAAATAACGAAGTTATCTACAAGAGCACAAGAAACATTGAGGGTGCAAAAGTTTCTACTGTAAATACTCTTAATGTATATGACATTCTTAACTGCGATACAATCGTTGTTCTTAAGGATGCTGTTACAAAAATCGAGGAGGTATATGCATAATGAAAATGGCACAAGACATTATCATTAAACCTATCATCACAGAAGATTCTATGATGGGTATTGCCTCAAAGAAGTACACATTTAAAGTTGCTAACGATGCTAACAAACTCGAAATTGCTAAAGCAGTTGAAGAGCTTTTCGGTGTAAAGGTAGCAAAGGTAAATACAATCAATGTCAACGGTAAGTACAGAAGATACGGCGTTCACGAAGGCTACAAAGCTTCTTGGAAGAAAGCTGTTGTAACACTTACTGAAGATTCAAAGACAATTGAGTTCTTTGACGGCTTGATGTAATCTGTAAAATAAAAACTATAATAAATTATACCCAATGGTATAGTATGGAGTTGACATTCTCCGCAAAGCCATATTAGGAGTGTGAATAAAATGTCTATTAAAGTTTACAATCCGACAACAAACGCTCGTCGTGGTATGTCGGTTACAGATTATTCAGAACTTTCAAAAGTTGCTCCAGAAAAAAGTCTTTTAAGACCTCTTAAAAAGAATTCTGGTCGTAACAACTACGGTAGAATTACAGTTCGTCATCACGGTGGCGGAAACCGCAGAAAGTACAGAGTAATCGACTTCAAGAGAACAAAGTTTGATGTTGAAGCAACAGTTAAAACTCTTGAATACGATCCAAACCGTTCAGCTCACATCGCTCTCATTGAATATGCAGACGGTGTAAAGAGCTATATCCTTGCACCTGTTGGTCTTAAAGTTGGTGACAAGGTTGAAGCAGGTCCAAATGCAGATATTAAACCAGGTAACGCATTACCTCTTACAAATATCCCAGTTGGTACATTCATCCACAATGTTGAACTTTATCCAGGTAAAGGCGGTCAGCTTGCAAGAGCTGCAGGTAATGCTGCTCAGCTTATGGCTAAAGAAGGCGTTTACGCTCTTCTTCGTCTTCCATCAGGTGAACTTAGAAATGTTCCTGTAAATTGTATGGCAACTGTTGGTCAGGTTGGCAATACAGACCACGAAAACGTTAAAATCGGTAAAGCTGGTCGTACACGTCACCTTGGTATCAGACCTACAGTTCGTGGTTCGGTAATGAACACTAACGACCACCCTCACGGTGGTGGTGAAGGTAAATCACCTATCGGTCGTCCAGGTCCTGTTACTCCTTGGGGTAAACCAGCTCTTGGTTATAAGACTCGTAAAAAGAAAAAGCATTCAGATAAGCTTATTGTAAAGCGTATCAATGACAGATAAGCCGGAAAGGAGCATAATTTATGAGCAGAAGCGTTAAAAAAGGACCTTTCGTGCAACCTAAATTACTCGAAAGAGTTCAGAAAATGAATGAAAACGGCGAGAAAATCGTGCTCAAAACATGGAGCAGAAGTTCAACAATCTTCCCAGATTTC
>CALAEU010000280.1 GCA_937891215.1 uncultured Clostridia bacterium | reverse complement strand
GGTCTAACCTATTTGCTACAAGCAAATGCGATTGCGGATCTCAGCCAGCAATGACGTACTAATTTCTCGTTGTATACAGGATAAGTACAAAGAAGTAGAATCATAGAAATAAAAAAAAGATTGTTAACTTAGCTTCACATATATATACAAAAACAGCATTATATGGTATGATTTTACTATAGTAGTAGATAAAATTTTTTGAGGATATATGCGATAAAAAGGCTTATTATTTTAATAAAAGTTATCGGGTAGGTTATATGTGCCCGAATATCGTGTATATATAAAAAAATAGAAAGAGAAAAGGTGCTAGATGAATAGTGCATTATTGACTGTTGCAATAATTGTATTGGTAATTCTTGCCGCAGTTATTGCTGTGCAAAGAGTTAAATATAAAAACCTTGTACAACAGACAAATCAAAGTATGAAGGATTTGCAAGAAAAAGAATCCATTATGCAAAAAGAAGCTATGATTAAAGCTTGGGCAGATTTCAAAGGCAGAGCACAGGAATTAGACTTACCAAGCGCACCAAAGCAATTCCTTCACTATTTTGAAGAGGATAACTGCCCACAGACTAAGCTTCACAGAAACCTTGAAAATGGTATGGCAGTTTCTATTGGTCGTCTCAGAGAAGACACACAATATGATTATAAGTTCGTTTGCCTTGCACATAACACATTAAGAGGTGCTGCTGGTGGTGCAGTTCTTCTTGCAGAACTTCTCTGTGCTGAAGGTTATATGGACTAATAATATAAAATAATTTTTGGGAGGTCATACTGTGAAAAAGCCTATTTTCGCAGGAGCAGGTGTAGCTATTGTTACACCTTTTAAGGACGAAACTCTTAAAATCAATTTCCCTCTTTTCGAGAAGTTAATTAACGAACAAATCGAAAACGGAACAGATGCAATTGTTGTATGCGGTACAACAGGTGAAAAATCAACTCTCGTTTATGATGAACATCTTAAGGCTATAAAAGTTGCGGTTAATGTTACAAATGGTCGTGTGCCTGTTATTGCAGGTACTGGCAGTAATGATACTATGCACTCTGTAATTCTTTCAAATGATGCTGAAAAATGTGGGGTTGATGGTCTTTTAACAGTTACCCCCTATTATAATAAGGCATCACAAGATGGCTTGATTGAATCATTTAGTTACATTGAAAAACGTGTTTCAACACCAATGATTCTTTACAATGTTCCCTCAAGAACCGGTGTAAATATTTTACCTGAAACTTATTTAGAACTTTCAAAACTACCCTTAGTTAATGGTGTAAAAGAAGCAAATGGCGATATTTCTGCATTTGCAAAAACTATTGCTCTTTGTAAAGATAATTTGAATTATTATTCAGGTAACGATGACCAGATTACTGCATTTATGGCTTTAGGTGCTATTGGTGTTATTTCGGTTCTTTCAAATGTTGCACCGAAAGTTACTCACGATATTGTGCAATTCGCTTTAGATGGCAATATTAAAGCAAGTAAAGAGTTGCAATTAGAGTACCTTGACCTTTGTAATGCGTTGTTTTGTGATGTTAACCCTATTCCGGTTAAAGAAGCGTTATGCTTAATGGGCAAAGATGTTGGCAGATGTAGAATGCCACTTTCCCCTATTAACGAGAAAAATAAAATAATTTTAGTTAATGCTTTAAAAAATCATAACTTGATTTAAAATTTTCGGAGGAAGTTTAAATGACAAAGATAATTTTAAGCGGTTGCTGTGGTAAAATGGGCAGAACTGTTACAAATATTGTAAGTACCCGTGATGATTGCCAGATTGTTGCCGGTGTTGATATTGTTGAAGATTCTACTTTGGGTTACCCTGTTTTTCAGACTTTTTCCGAAGTTCAGGTGAAAGCAGATGTTATTGTAGATTTTTCAAATCCAGCATTACTTCTTTCAATGTTGGAATATGCTAAAACAACCAATACTGCGGTTGTAATTTCTACAACCGGTCTTTCAGATGAGCAAATTAAAACTGTTGAAGAATTTTCACAAGAAATACCTGTTTTCTTCTCTTATAATATGTCAATGGGTGTTAGTCTTCTTTGCGAACTCTGTAAAACCGCTGCAAAGGTTTTAGGTAATGATTTTGACATTGAAATTGTTGAAGCACACCACAACCAAAAGTTAGACGCACCAAGCGGAACTGCTATAATGTTAGCAGATGCAATTAAAGAAGAAATACCAGATGTTTATTATGAGTACGACAGACACTCAAAAAGACAAAAGAGAAACGAAAAAGAAATTGGCATTCATTCAATTCGCGGTGGCAATATTGTTGGTGAACACGAAGTAATTTTTGCAGGTAATGACGAAATTGTAAAACTCAGTCACTCTGCTCGTTCAAAAGCAATTTTTGCACAAGGTGCAGTTAACGCTGCAATCTTCTTAAACGGGAAAGCACCTAGAATTTATAATATGAAAGACCTTGTTAATTCTTAATTACAGTAAAATTTTTGCACCCAACATCACAAAAGATGTAGGGTGCAACTTTTATTCTTCTAATAATTTAATCGCTTTTTCATATTTTTCTTTTCGTTTTAATGCTTTTTCGTCAACAACAGAAAGTCTTGTTAAATCACTGTTATGTCTTAAATCTGCAAGTTTAACCACAGTGGCTATTCTGTTGGTTTTTATTTCTGCAACATAGTCCATATAAGGCACACCTTTATCATGTGTAAGAAGCTTTAAAGCGTTAATCATTTCAACACTAAAACCTTGCTTTTCCAAATATTCAAAAGTTGTGTCTGTATCTTCAACAACATCATGAATAAGTGCAACAACTGTTGTTGCTTCGTCAGTCATTTGCTCTGCTAAATGAAACGGATGAAAAACATAAGGCATACCGCTTTTATCAACTTGTTCTTTATGTGCTTCAAAACAGAGTTTTAATGCTTTTTTAGTCAATTCAGTGTAAATCACTTTACCAATCCTTTGCAGTAAAAATTTACTGATTATCAATTATTTTTGCAGCATTTAATCTTATGTATTTTATTAAATAATCTTGCAAAAAATCTGTGGTGTAAAATTCATCAATAACAGTTTCAAGTTCAT
>CALAEU010000279.1 GCA_937891215.1 uncultured Clostridia bacterium | reverse complement strand
ACAGTAAGGAGTTTTTTACGAATACTTAATTTTGCGTAAAAGTTTTTCATAACATTCGCCTTCTTTTAAGATTTGGATTTTCTTTTGAGTTTACGCATTACTCAAAACACTAATATGCTACAATGTGCATTATAGATAAATTCATTATAGCAATTCTTTTTTCATTAGTCAACATTTATAGTGATTTTTGTTGAATATTTTGAAAAACAACGCTTAAAAAATAGCACATTACACAATTTTCAAAGTGTAATGTGCTATTTCCACGCTATTCATGGTAACTTTCTTCGCCTATCCTTCTTATAACAACCTCAACATCTACATTTATGTTGCTATTTTTAAAATTACCTTGCCAATCATTTTTCATTTGTTTATAAGCAGTTTTATCATTTTGTAAAAGTCTTCTGCCAAAATGAAGAATATCAAAAGACCCATGCTCCTGGATTGCTTTATAGGTATCTCTCAGTTTTCTTTCTGTATCAATCTCAATATTCTTTTTTAACACTTCAACAGTTTCATCTTTTATTGATTGAAAATTGTCGCCTTCATACGCATTCAAATCACAATACATTTTAATTTTCACATTATAAATTACAATACCATTTATTACTTCAGCTTTATACTTAGTCTTACCATCTACAATTATAAATGTCGCTTTGTCACCTTTTTCATCCTGAGTTACCAAAGTTCCATTTTTTAGTTCACCCAGTAATTTCACAAAACATTCAGAACTCTCGCGACCTAAATAATACGAAAGTTCATTATTGTAATTAAATACTGCAGTGTTCTCAACAAAAAAAGTCTTTGTTTCACCATTTTTCTGCAATGTAACAGTTGGTAAAACAATACAAGCAGTTTCATCAAGAACTGTGTTTATTACATCTATAAGTCTTGTTTCGGGTGTAATAGAACTAATAGCACTTTGATTCAGTATTTTTTCAAGCACTTCACTTTTTGAAATATCTTTACCTATATTCGCTTTTAAAACTTCACCGGCTTTAACATCTTTTGCTGTGCAAACGAGAGTTATCGGTTGTGTTGTATAGTCCCTTTCAAAAAAATCCAGCACTTTTGTAATATCAGTTTTTGCAACTTCTTCACTTAAAATTATTACTTTATTATGAGTGTAAGTCGGTACATTACCTGTTTTATTTATTATAAGACGCAACGCTTCGGCAACTGTTTTCCCTTTACCAGAATATATAAGTGTCATTTCTTCACCAACATTACTTGAATCAGCAGATGCACTTTGTTTATTATTAAGCATTTCAATTGTAACTTCATAACCATCTTTTTCTTTATCTACTGCAATACCCTGAATTATCATCATATCTTCAATCTCTGTTCCGTAGCGTTCACAGGAGCAGAAACAGAAAAACATAAACACTATTAAAAAGAGAAGTGTGATTTTTTTAAGCAAGTTTTTCTCCCCTTTTCTTTTTTAAAATTGAGAGTAAAGATATAACAGGTAAAACCACAACTAACAAAATATAAGTTACTGTAACCCATATCTGAGATGACATAAATGAAAAACGCGTAACTCCGTTTGAAATATAAATTATAAATCCGGTTGCTACAATTCCTGTAATAGCATTCGGGGTCCACCATTTTATTTTCGGAAACAAATGACGGATGCAATTTGAGATTATCATAATCTGCAAAGTTGTTTTTGCAATTATACAGACTGTCCAGACAGAACTTTGTATTGATTCAAATCGTTCAAGCACTCTGTATTCACCAACAGAAGAAATTGCAAATGCCGGAAAAAGTTGTGTGTTTGAAAATTCACCCAATGCACCAACAACCGTAAATGCAACAATAGTAAGAGATAGCACAAGAAAGAGAATATATAAATAGTATCCCTTTTTTATATTACCCTTTATATTTGAAAGAAATAAAATAAGACACGCAGATTCAGGAAAGAATACAGAATAGGAAAATGCCTGTTTTATAAATTCTTTTTCACCATTCATAAAGAACGGAACAATATTTACAGTTTCTATATTGCTGAATGCAGAAGATACAACAACCGAAACTGAAAGTGTGACCATTATAAGAAATATTGTTGAAGCTCTCGACAACGCACCTATATCAAGTAAAGATAAAAATACAGAAACTATTACAATTGAAACTATCAAGAAAGTCATTGTATTTTCAGGGAACACCTCTGAACTTACAAACAAATCGAGCCTTGCAAGTGTTCTTAAAAGTAAAATAAAAACTAAAACGATATAAGAAAAAGCAACAACATCTGAAAATAATTTGCTTCTTTTTCTTATTGCAGTCAGTACGCTTTCACCATTTGATTTTTTATTGAATATAAAAGTCGGAATTATTGTTACAAGACTAAGAACTCCAAAAACTGTCGGAAAAAGAATTGCATCTGTTGCCCCTAAATCAATTACCGTTGTTGAAACGAACATAAATGCCGCCACAACAGAGCAAATATACAAAAGAGAATAAAATTGGAATGTTGTTACTTTCCTTTCGGTCATTTCTGCTCACCTACTTTGTTTATATCAAATATATTTTTACCCAATTTTTCCATGCTTAAGCGACTTATTGTATCTCTGAAAAGAGTTTTATTGAAAGGTGCGAGTGGTGATAAGAAATACACTCCGAAATTTTCAACAGATGAAAGATTTACAACTAAAATTGCAACACCCACCATAATACCGAAAAATCCACTTGTTCCACCAATAATAATAAATACAATTCTTAAAACTGCTATTGCGTGGTAAAGGTCTGTTTCTACAAGAGATGTTATTGCAGTCATAGCAACAACTATGAGCATCGGTGCATCTATAAGACCAGCTGTTACGGCGGCATCACCAATTACCAATGCACCTACTATGCTCACAGCGTGACCAATTGATTTCGGCACACGTAGACCTGCTTCACGGACAATTTCATAAATAAAATGAATAATTAGTGCTTCTACAGTAAGCGTAAACAGAGTATTACTCTCCATAACCACGACATTATATAGCATTTTTTCGGGTAGCAATTCCTGATGAAACAACCCTATCGCAACAAACACACCTGGCAGAAATATACTTATTATAAAGGAAATCAATCTGATAGAACGCATAAATGTTGCATAATAAGGTCTGTTGAGATAATCGTCAAATGTCTGAAAATTCTCTATAAAAAGTCTTGGCACGATCAACGCGTAAGGTGTGCCATCTATCAAAATTGCAATTTTACCCTCGTTGATTTTTGCACACAATGTATCTGGTCTCTCTGTTTTACCCACCATTGTAAACATTGTTCTGCGTTTTGTATCGAGCGTTTTTCTTAAATAAGTTTCTCCCAAAACTGTATCCATATTTACAGAATTCAGTCTATCTTTTACTTCCTGTAAAACTTCCTTTTTAACTTTGCCATTCATATAGCAAACTGCTATTTTAGTTTTTGTAGAAACGCCAACTTCCAACACTTCAATTTTAAAGTTGACATTTACAAGTCTTTTTCTGACTAAAGTCATATTAGTTTTTAAAATTTCAACAAAACCTTCGCGTGAGCCGTTTTCCTGAACTTCGTAGTTTGGTTCGTCTATTGAACGACCTGGGATGTTCTGCATTCCTACAACGATGCATTCTTCTTCCCCATCCACAAAAACCAGAACACAACCGCGTAAAAGATTTTCTATTGCTAAATCAAGATTTTTTTCAGTTTTTACTTCAGTACCGCAAATTATTTCCGAGGAAATGAACTGTAAAATATCTTTTTTTGGTAATTCGCCACTAAAATGTAACATTGGCTTTGTAATACCTTCGATTATTTTTTCCGAAGATGTTAGTCCATCACATTTTGCAAAAACAACTCTGCGGTCACCACAAACACCATTTTTCACAACAATGTCAAAACAATTGAGAAATACCTCTTTGATGATTTTGCCATTATCTTCTGCATAAAACTTTACATCACCAAGCTCTGATTTTGGTAAATCATTAACATTTATAAATGGTCCTCTATTTTCTTTCATAAAAATCACCATTTTTATAATCACCTGATTTTTAATGGATATACTAAAAACGGTGATTTTATGTTAACTACAATTATAAGAGTTATTATTCTTTATTTATTTGTTTCTGCTGCAATACGAATTATGGGTAAAAGAAATATAGGCGAATTACAACCGACAGAATTAGTAATTACCCTTTTACTTTCTGAATTTGCTTCAATTCCTATAGATGATACTTCTGTACCTTTAATAAATAGTCTAATACCTGTTATGATTTTAATAAGTCTTGAAATTATAAACTCAGTAATATCTATGAAAAGCACAAAATTCCGTAACATAAGTGACGGTAATGCATTACTGATAATTAAAGACGGTAAATTAGACCAGAAACAACTGAAAAAACTACGTTTTACTGTTGACGATGTTCTTTCTGCATTAAGACAAAAAGATGTTTTTGATATAAACGAAGTTGCCTACGCCATTATAGAAACAAACGGAACACTTTCAGTTTTATTGAAACCACAATTTCAGAATTCAACAAAACAGGATGTAAAAGTAAAAACAAAAAATGATGGTTACACCTGCCCCGTTATAATAGATGGCGTTGTATTAAAAAAGAATTTGGAAGTTTTAGAAATTACCAAAGATGATATTGAAAAAATTTTAGAAAAGAAAAAAGTTCACAAGAAACAAATTTTTCTTATGAACATAGACAAAAATAAAAATGCTGAAATCATTTTAAAAGAGTGAGAATATGAAAAGAGTGAGAATATGAAAAGAGTTATAATTGCAATAGTTTTAATCGCGCTTTCAATATATATTGGTGTTTATTCACTTAATGAAACAACAAAGATTTGTAACAATATGATTTCAAGAATTGAAACTATAACTGAATACAACACTGATATACTTGAAAACAACAACCACGACAAACGGGTCGAGTTTTATAAAAAAACACAAAATCTTCACGATGCGTGGGAAGAAAACTCAAAATTCT
>CALAEU010000278.1 GCA_937891215.1 uncultured Clostridia bacterium | reverse complement strand
CTTTGATTGAGCCACCGTCTATTAAAAAAGATTTACCTTTACAAAGTCTTAAAACTTGTGATGGGTCACAACAGGTTAAAAATACTTGTCTTTCTTTTATATGATTTAAAACATAATCCTGCCTTTTTTCATCGAGTTCGCTCATAACATCATCTAAAAGGGCAACAGGATTTTCACCTGTAATATCTTTAATAATTTCACTTTCTCCGAGTTTCAGAGCTAATGCACAGGAGCGTTGTTGACCTTGTGAACCAAAACTTCTTGCGCTTATATTATCAATTTTAATTTCTAAATCATCACGATGCGGACCAACAGAAGTAGTTTTGTTTATAATATCTTCTTTTCTTGATTCTTTAATTTTTTCTGTTAAAAAATCGTAAATATCATTTACATCAGTTTTATTAAAAAACTCAGAACAACAAAGATATTTTAAAGAAAGAATTTCTTTGTTTTCAGATATTCCCGAATATATTTCTTCACTTTTTTGCGAAAGTAAATCCAGATATTTTATTCTGTCTTTTATAATAGTTGAAGAATATTTTGCTAGTTGTTCGTCAAGAACATCAAGAATATCATAAAGTTCACTATGAAACTGAATATCTTTTAAAAGAGAATTTCTTTGTAAAACTACCTTTTTGTAAGAACTTAATGTTTTTGCATATTTTGGTTTCAACTGACAAATTGCAGTATCTAAAAATTTTCTTCTTACATCAGGACCATCTTTTATAAGGGAAAGGTGGGTTGGCGAGAAAATAACTGCATAAAATTCACCAATAAATTCAGCAGTACTTTTTTTCTCTACACCGTTTAAAAATGCTTTTTTTTTATCTGAAAAAAGAATTTCTGCTTTTTTTTCTCTTATTTTATTTGTATATTCAAGAGAAATTTTTGAAAAGTCGCTATTAAATTTAATAAATTCACTATCTTTACTACCTCTGAAACTTTTGCAACCAGTAAAAAGCCACAATGCTTCTAAAATATTTGTTTTTCCCTGAGCATTTTGCCCGAAAATAACATTTACTTCATCATTTGCAACAAGTGTCATTTCAGAGATATTTCTGAAGTCCTTAAGTGAAACAGAATTTATTTTCATAATTTCTCCTGAATAACTTTAAAAGTATCTTTTAAACTACTTTATAAATGATTTTTTCGTATTCAACTTCGTCACCTTTACGAAGTTTTTTACCACGCATAGTACATACTTCGCCATTCACTTTTGCCATTCCGTTCTGAATTTCTATTTTTGCGTGGCCACCAGTCTGTACTACACCAACATTTTTTAAAAGGTCATCAAGTCTTATAAATTCACCTTTTAAAATAAATTCTTGTTCTTCTTTTTTTGCTACTTTTAATTTAATTTTCATATTATTAATACTTTCCTATTAGTTTCCTACAGGTTCATTTTTTAATCTCATTGGAATAATTAAGAAAATAAAGCTATCACCTTCAAGTGGTTTTATAATGATTGGAGAAATAGGACCATTAAGTTCAATATTAACTTCATCTACATCAACAGTTTTTAAACAGTCTGTAAGATAAGTATTGTTAAATCCGATTTCTACTCTTTTACCATCAATAGCAGCAACGAGTTTATCGTTGGCAGCACCAAGAGAAGTTGTACTTGAAAGTTTTATTGTATTATCTTCAAAAACGCATCTTATAGGACTTTTAATTTTTGAAGTAATAAGAAGTGATGCTCTTTCAACACTGTTAATAAGTTGTTTTACATTTACTCTTGCTTTTGTAGAATTATCTACGGGAATTGCATTTTTATAATTAAAAAATTCACCTTCAAGAAGACGGGAAACGATTCTGTAATTACCAATTTCAAAGAGAATGTATTTTTTTCCTATATTAAGAGTAATTGTTTCATCATTATCTTCAATAAGTTTTGTAACTTCATTAAGAGTTTTTGCAGGAACAATAAATGTTAAATCTTCGTTATCGTATTCTATTGCTTCATTTCTTATAGCAAGTCTGAAACCATCACAAGAAATAAGTCTTAAATTATTTTTAGTAACTTCAAATTTAATTCCTTTATGAACGGGTTTTAAATCTGAAACAGCAACTGCAAAAATTGTTTGTCTTATCATTTCTTTTAGTATTGATTTTTTAATTACAAAAGGAAATGCCCCAGAAACAGTTGGTAATTCAGGATAATCATCTGCTGGAATACCTATTAAAGAAAATTCACTATCTCCAGAATGAATTTTGCATAAGTTATGCTCATCGATTTCAATAGTTACTAATTCATTAGGAAGTCTTCTTAAAATATCACAAAGTAAATGTGAAGTGAGAACTATATCTCCTTCTTGTTCAACATTGCAATCAATAACTGTAGTAATACCTACTTCAAGGTCATAGCCTGAAAGAGTAAGTCTTGAGTTTTTTGCCTGCATATAAATACCTTCTGTTGCAGGAATTGTGCTTTTTTGTGAAACACCTCTTTGAACTATATTACATGCTTCTGCAAGAATAGATGTGTTACAAGTAATTTTCATAATATTTTCTCCTTAAAAAGATTTGGCATTTTTAATAAAAATATATTTTATAGAAGTAGTAGTAGGCTCTGTAGAATTGTAGAAAACTTTTAAAACTGTTGATATATAAAGTATGTTGATGTTTTAAAAATTGTCAGCAAATTTTAAATAAATGTTTATAAAAATAAAAAAAATTTTTTTGTGTCAGTATTGTTTACTACTTTTTGTTTATTAATGTTAAGTTGTAGATAACTTTTTATTACTCTTCTTTAACATTTTTAATTATATCTGAAACAATAGCATCAAGTTGACTACTTTCTGCAATTTTTTCTTCTACTGCTTCGCAGGAATAAAGAACTGTTGAGTGCTTTTTATTACCAAATTGATTACCAATTTCATCTAATGTAAGATTTGTAACTTCACGCATTATATACATTGCAAATTGACGTGCATTAACAATTTCTGCTTTCTTTTTATTTGACTGAATATCTTCTGCAGAAATACCAAATGCTTTAGAAACTTCTTCAATTATATTTTTTATAGTAACTTCTGTTGGTTGGGCATAATAAATAACATCTTTTATAACATCATTTGCAAGAGCAATAGTAGGAACTTTGTTATTTATTGAGTAGATTGCATATATCTTTTTAACAACGCCTTCTAATTGACGAACATTATTTTTAAGTTTTTCTGCAATAAATTTTACAACATCATCAGGCATTTCCATATCAAGAAGCTGTGCTTTCTTTTTAATAATTGCAATTCTTGTTTCAATTTCTGGTGGTTGTATATCTGCAAGAAGACCTGCTAAGAATCTACTACTTAGTCTTTCTTCTAAAGATTTTATATCTTTTGGTGGTTTATCAGAAGAAATAACAATTTGTTTACCTCTGCTTATAAGTTCTTCAAAAGTGTAGAAAAATTCTTCTTGTACAGAAGGTTTATTTTCAATAAATTGAATGTCATCAACTAAAAGAACATCTGGTGTTCTGAATTTATTATGAAATTCTCTCATATTTTTTTCAGAAATATGAGCTATCATTTCATTCATAAAACTTTCACCATTTGTATAAAGAATATTTAACTCTGGTCTGTTAGTTGAAAGTTCTGCAAAAATTGCTTTAAGCAAATGAGTTTTACCAAGTCCTGATTTACCATAAATAAAAAGAGGGTTGTGTACACTACCAGGTTTCTGAGCAACAGTATTTGCTGCTATGTAAGCAAATTTATTTGAAGGAGCAACAATAAATTTTTCAAATGTTAACTCAAAACCTTTTGAAGCAGTACTTTCAGCACTAGCTTTGCTAAGACTCTCTTCTTCAGTTTCTAAAATAATTTCAACAGAGAAACCAATTGATTTTTCAACTGCGATTTTAATATCACTTAAAAATTTATTTTGAATAATATTCTTTTTGAAAGAATCTACTTTAAGAACAAGAGTTTCACCATCAAATGAAACAGGTTCAAGCGGAGAAATCCAGGTCTTCATAACTACTTCAGGAATTTCTTTTTCTAATTCTTTTAAAATTGCAGTCCATAATTCGGATAAACTATCCACTTTTTTCACCCCAAATTTTCACATATATTAGTATATATTATATATTATAATATAATTATTCTTATAGAGTATACCATACTTTCTACAATTTTTCAACCTAATGTAGATAATTTTCTATAATAAAAACGACAAATATATTGCTTTTTTAAATCTTTTTTAGTAATATATAAATTGGATTTTTAGAATATCAAAGGAATGTGTTTAGTAAATGAAATTTGAAAATCAGATTTGCCCTATTTGTGAAAAAGTTTTTAAAGAAAATGATAACATAGTAGTATGCCCTGAATGTGGTACACCACATCATAAAGAATGCTATTTTTCTTTGGGCGAATGTAAAAATAAATCTCTTCATGGCGAAGGTTTTTCTTATAAACCACAAGAAAAAGAAACAGAAAAAATTGATGTTATAATTGAAGATGATGTAAAGAAAGTTTCTGAAATTATTGATGTTGTTAATGTTGAATATAATGATAAAGATTCAGAGAACAACGAGGAATTAAGAGGAACAATAGAAGAATTATTTAAAAATATAAATGGCAAAACAACTGACCAGGTTTTAATAAATAAAACACCTTCTTCTTTTTATGAAGCGGCAGTAGGTCAAAATCAAAATTACTATATGCCAAGATTTTTAATAATGGAAGGAACAAGTAAAAAAACACTTGTAAACTTTTTTGCTTTCCTTTTTCCACTCGGTTGGTCTGTTTACAGAAAAATGTATAAAATTGCACTTCTAATGTTTTGTATATACATTGCTTTAATGGGTATTTCAGTAGGTCCACTTTTAATGAATGATGAAATTATGACAACTATGGAACAGTGTGTTATTGAAGACCCTAATACTATGCAGAATATACTTGCGTATCAGAATGGGCAGAGTGTAAAACTCACAAAAAGTGAGGCACATTTGTTAAATCTTTTAAAACAGGAAGAAATGCCTGATTATATTTTTTATGGTAAATATGCGTTGTCTCTGGCAATAAAATTTTTCTTTGGTTTAAATGCTACAAAATTATATAAAAATAAGTTAGAAAAAAATATAAAAAAGGTAATGGAATTACCTTTGGAAGACAATGAAAAGAAAAAATATTTGAAATCAAAATATGGCGTAACACCTATGCCTATAGCGGTTATTATAGGATTTATTGAATACTTTTTCCTTGCAAGATTTTAAAAGTTTTTAAGAAAAAAATAATATTTTTTGTGAAAAAGGCGTGGAAGAAAAAATGAAAATCAAGTATTATGGTACTGCAGCAGCAGAAGGAATTCCTGGTTTATTCTGTTCTTGTGAAATTTGCGAAAATGCAAGAAAATTTGGTGGAAAAAATATAAGAACACGTTCTCAGACTGTTATTGATGACGAACTTATGATTGATTTTTCTGCTGATACATATTTGCATGTTTTAAACTATGGGCTTGATTTAAGAAAGATAAAAGCGTGTATTATAACACACGGTCACGATGACCATTTGTACCCTTATGATTTTCATTACAGAGGGTATGGTTATGCATATTTTATGAATGAAAATGAAAAAATGCCTTTAGAAATTTACACCACAAAAAACTCTTCAAAAAAACTTTTACCTATTATTGAGCAAATAAAAAAACGCGATGAAAAATCTGTAAACTGGAATGAAATAATACCTTTTAAATCTTATGATATTTTTGGATTTAAAGTTACACCTTTAAAAGCGGACCACGCAAAAGATTTAGACCCTGTTATTTATATAATTGAAAAAGATAAAAAAGCAATTCTTTACGCTCACGATACAGGTTATTTTTTAGATGAAACCTGGGAATACATAGAAAATAGTAATTTAAAGTTTAATTTTGTTTCACTAGACTGTACCTCTATTCTTAATGAAAATGCATATTCAAATCATATGGGAATGAACGCCTGTAACGAAGTTAAACAAAGACTTTTAATGAAAAATGCTGATGAAAATACAGTTTTTTGTCTTCATCATTTTTCTCATAATGGTAAATTAAATCACGATGATTTAGTAAAGGAAGCTAAAAAAATAGGCTTTGAGGTAAGCTACGATACAGCAGAATTTATTATTTAGGAGAGCAAAAAATGGCAACACCACTTGCAGACAGAATTCGTCCGCAGACTATTGAAGAAATGGTTGGTCAACAACACTTAATTGGTGAAAATAAGCCTTTAAGAAATATAATAGAGTCTGGTACAGTACCAAATATGATTTTCTATGGTCCATCTGGTACTGGAAAAACTACTCTTGCAAGAATGATTGCAAAAAAGACCGACAGAACTTTAAGAAAATTAAATTGTACAACTGCATCTACACAAGATATAAGAGATATTTTTGATGAACTTAACACTTTTAATTCACCAAACGGGATTCTTTTATATCTTGACGAGATTCAGTATTTTAATAAAAAGCAACAACAGACACTTTTAGAATTTATAGAAAATGGTTCAATTACATTAATTGCATCAACTACAGAAAATCCATATTTTTATGTTTACAGTGCAATATTAAGTCGTTCTTCTGTTTTTGAATTTAAATCTGTTACACCTGAAGAAGCGGTTAAAGCAGTAAACAGAGGTTTTAAAATTTTAGCAGAAGAATATGAAGAAGAATTTTTAATTGAAGATGGTGTTGCTTTACATATTGCAACTGCATCTGGTGGTGATGTCAGAAAATCTTTAAATGCAGTAGAACTTTGTGTGCTTTCTGCAAATCCACCGAAACCAGATGAAAAAAGAGTTATTTCTCTTGAAAATGCGAAAGAGCTTACACAAAAAAGTGCAATGCGTTACGACAGAGAAGGTGACGAGCACTACGATATACTTTCTGCATTCCAGAAATCTATGCGAGGTTCTGACCCTGATGCTGCGATTCATTATCTTGCAAGACTTTTAGAAGCGGGAAATATGACTTCTGCTATAAGAAGACTTTTAGTTTGTGCTGCAGAAGATGTAGGACTTGCATACCCTTCAATTTTACCAATAGTAAAAGCGGCAACCGATATAGCTTTACAGGTTGGTATGCCAGAAGCAAGGTTACCTCTTGCAGATGCAGTAATTCTTGTTGCTAATTCTCCAAAATCAAATACAGCGCACGATGCAATAAATGCTGCTATGGAAGATTTACAAAAAGGGAAATCAGGACCTATTCCGCGTCAGCTTCAAAATAAGCATTTTGATGGTGACGATGCAGAGATAAAAGGTCAGTTTTATAAATATCCGCACGACTACCCAAACAGGTGGGTAGAGCAACAGTATTTACCCGATGTTCTTAAAAATGCCCGTTACTACGAGTATGGAGATAACAAGCAGGAACAGGCAGCAAAAGAATATTGGTTAAAAATAAAAAAAATAATAAAAGGTAGGAGAATTTTATGAAAAAGATTATGGCAATTCTTTTATCACTTGTTCTTGCTTTTTGTTTTTCAACACTTGCTTTTGCAACTGGTGAAGAAGTGTTGGATGAAGCAGTTGCAGGTGAAGAATCCGTTTACACAGATGGTGCATACGAAGATTCAGACAGTTCAGAAGATATGTTAGCAGATATTTACGGAGAAGATTTTGCTGCGGCGGTTGAAAATGGAGATGTGGATCCTAATGCTCTTCTTGAAGAAATGGGTATGGAAAAATCAACTGTAATAATGGCAATGCTTGTATTATTTGCAATTTTACTTTTTGTTCCTGTTCTTATTGTTTTAATAGTATTTATATCTAAGAACAGTAAAATAAAAGAAAAAATCAAAAATTACGAATTAACTTATGGCGTAGTTTATGATAAAGAAGTATTAAAGGATATGGCAAATATCCCACCACAAAACTATAACTATAATCCACAGACTTTTGTTCCACAGTATCCTGTAAATAATGCTCCACAACAGAGTGGCGATATTTCTGCATTTTCTGATGCACTTAAAAATGAAACAAATAAAGAAAAGGCTCCATAGACACTCATACCAATAAGTCCACCAATAATCGTAATTTCTTTATTAACTGTCATCTCCGCCGCAATATTTCCAAGTGATAAACCAATTATGTAATCAAAGATATTTAGTTCACTTATTTGTTTTTTACCGAGCATTTTAATAACTAAAAATAGATAAATAACTGCAATACTACCTTTTAATATAATTGTTAAAAGTTGATTCATGAAATTCACCATTATTAGAATAGGCAAAATATACCTTTTTATACAAAAAATAGTTTAGAAAAACTAAACTATTTAAAAATTCTATTTATTTCTTCACCTAAATTATCTTTTAAAAGATAATCACTAAAACCATCTTTAACAAAATGATCTTTTATAAATTCAACATCTTTATCAAGCATGACAATAA
>CALAEU010000277.1 GCA_937891215.1 uncultured Clostridia bacterium | reverse complement strand
AAATAGTTTTTCTTCGCCTTCTTTATTTCTTGGATATATTGCTTCAATCCCATCAAAACCCATACTTAAGAAATCTTCAAGTGGAGAATCTTCAATCAGAGTTGGATGAGCTAGAACGGCTAATCCATTACACTCATGAATTAAATCAATTGCCTCTTTAGTAGATATTTTAGTAGATGGATAATATGCTGGACATCCTTCGCCAATCATTTTATCAAAGATTTCCTCCATTGTATAAGGATAACCTTGTCTAACTATTTCTCTACCAATAGTTCCTCTTGTGATAGAATTTTTCTTTAATATATTAGTAATATCTAAATCAATATTACCTTTGAATGGTAAGTTGCTTTTTACAACTAAACCTTCATCTTTTACAAGTTCTTCAACTCTACCACCAAGTCTTGTAACGTGTGCTTTAGAAGTTGTAAAGTGGTAATTCATAATTACACAACTGTCAGGTTTTACAAAGTGCTGTGCAATAATATGCTCACAAGCACGACCCTGGTGAGTAGGGAGAAGGTGGTTGATGCCGAAAATTTCAGTTAACTTCTTTTCCATTCTATAGAATGTTTCACTACCTGCGTACGCATCGTCTGCACGAAGCATTGCCGCTTGCTGATTATCACTCATAGCATTAACGCCTGAGTCAGTGAGCATATCCATAAATATGTCGCCATTGTGAAGCATAAATGTATTAAAACCAGCTTCCTGCATTTTCTTTAAACGTTCTTTGGCAGGTAAAAGATTGAGTTTCTGAACAATCTTTACTTTATGCATTTCAACTGGTACTTCTGGTCTTGCGTAAAATTTGATTTCTGACATAATGAAAAATCCTTTCATCCACTATTGATTTTCTATGTCACATAGTATATAATACAAATCACGATAAGTAAAACAAATAGTTTTAATAATCACAATCGAAAATTTCGATTAAGAAAAAAGTGGGTGTTTTATTGGAAATTCGTAATTTAATGTCATTTGTACAGGTTGCAGAATTAAATAATTTTACAAAGGCGGCTGAAGTTCTGGGCTATTCTCAATCAACTGTTTCATTTCAGATAAAACAACTTGAAACAGAACTTGATTGTCTGCTTTTTGAGCGTATTAATCATACAATTACGCTTACAGAACGAGGAAAAGAGTTGCTTTCTTACGCCCATAATGTTTGTAAGTTGACAGATGAATTTAAACAGAATTTTGAAGAAGATAAAAAGTTAAAAGGTATTATTCATATTGTTGCACCTGACTCTGTGTGTGAAGATATGCTTATGACGAATTATAACGATTTTCATAGTAAATACCCTGATATTTCAATTAAATTTACTGCGGCAGATACGGGCGATATGTTCAATATGCTTGATAGAAACGAAGCAGATTTAATGGTTACATTGGATAACCATGTTTATAAAAGCGATTACATAATTGCAAAAGAGGAACATATTCCAATGCACTTTGTTACAAATAAAAGTTCACCATTAGCAAAGAAAAAGAAATTATCTATTAATGACTTGTTGGAATACCAATTTATTTTAACTGAAAAAGAAATGGGTTACAGACGAATTTTAGACAAAACACTTGCTAAAATGTCAATTGAAATACAACCGGTTTTAGAAGTTGGTCGTACAGATATAATTACAGAATTACTCTGTTACAATAACGATAAAATATCGTATTTACCTGACTTTGTAACAAAAGAAAAAATTAAAAGTGGCGAACTCATTTTTCTTGATGTTACAGATGTTGAAACAGATATATGGAAACAACTCATTTACCATAAAAATAAATGGGTTTCAAACAGTCTTAATGCTTTAATTGAGTATATTAAAAAAGCGGAATTTAACAGGTGATATATATGCAAAAAAAATTTAAGTATGAGATTATTTGTGGCAATAAAGACGCAGTTGTAAGTGTCAATAAACGCGACACAGAAAAATTTATATATTTAGATTTAAATTTTAAATTAAATAATGAAATTCCACAGAAAACAATTTTAAAGTGTGTTGTTCCTGCTACTAATGCACTTGCAATATGGAGTAGCTTTGACAGAGTTCATATATTAAGACCAGACTGGGGAATGAACGAAATCAATTCGCGTTTAGCCTCTGGTATGCCAATTCAACAACTTTTAGGTTTTGATGGTAACAACAGAATGTGTGTTTCTGTTTCTGATGTGGATACGCCTATAAAAATAAGAATGGGCTATAATGAAGAAAATGCTGAGGTTATTTGTGAGGTAGAATTCTTTGCTTTACAGACAAACAAAAAGAATGAGTACAATGCTACTGTAAGATTTGATTTCAGAAACATTAAATATTATGACAGTATTTATGATACTGTTGATTGGTGGGAAAATGAGTGTGGCTATAAAAGTGCGCCAGTACCCGAATGTGCAAAATTACCAATGGATTCGTTATGGTACAGCTTTCACCAGAATTTAGATTACGAGAAGATTTTAGAAGAATGTAGAAACTCAAAAAAACTCGGTTTAAAAACTGTTATTATAGATGATGGATGGCAGACTGATGACAATAACCGCGGTTATGCTTATTGTGGTGATTGGGAAGTTTCAAAAAGAAAAATGGTTGATATGAAAAAACTTGTAAAAGAGATACATAATATCGGGATGAAAGTAATTCTTTGGTATTCTGTGCCTTTTATGGGGATTCATTCTAATAAATTCAATGAATTTAAAACAATGCTTTTAGATGAAACAGGAGACAAAGAAACATTTTTCTCACTTGACCCAAGATATAAAAAGGTGAGGGAATACCTCTCCAATCTTTATGAAAACGCAGTTAAAGAATGGGATTTAGACGGATTAAAACTTGATTTTATTGATAGTTTTGTTTTGAAAGGTAAATCTCTTGAAAGTGACATTAATCGTGATTATGAATCACTTGAAGACGCAATTCACGCACTTCTTGTTGAAACAAAAGAAAAATTGACAAAACTAAAAAGTGATGTACTTATTGAATTCCGTCAATCTTATGTTGGTCCTTCTATAAGAAAATATGGTAATATGCTCCGTGTTGGTGATTGCCCTGGTGATGTTATTACAAACCGTAGTCAGGTTATAAATCTTCGTTACACTTCGGGAAAAACCGCAGTTCATTCAGATATGATTATGTGGAATAAAAATGACACTGTAGAAAATGCTGCTGAACAATTTGTAAATGTCATTTATTCAGTTCCGCAGATTTCTATGCTTATAAATGAATTACCACAAGACCATAAAAAAATGCTCGGGTTCTATATTGATTTCTGGAATGAAAACAGAAAAGTTTTACTTGATGGGAAATTAACCGCTGAAAATCCTGAAAGTGAATATTCAATTGCAAGAACAACACTGGAAGATAATGAAATAATTACACCATACACTAATTCACTTGTAAAAATAATAAAAAGTAATGCAATAGTTATAAATGCAACAACAAAAGAAAATTTAGTTTTAAAAGGTGCAGAAGGTTATAAAGCAAAAATTCTTAACTGTCTTGGTGAACCTGTTTCTGAGTTTATAATTAAAAATACTCTTGAAGAAGTCAGTGTTTCAAGAGCAGGTGTAATTTATCTAAACAAATAAAAATTGTGGTTATGAATGTAAAAAAGAACATTCATAACCACGATTTTATTATTACATCAATAACATTGCGTCATCAGGGTATTTTTTTAACCAGTTTTCAAGCCAGATTTTATTACCTAAAGCGTAAGATGGTTCGCTGTTTCTTTTTGAAGCGGCTAATTCTTTTAAAGCTAACGCTCTTATATTGTCATCATAAGTCATAACTTCAAGTATATGATGTGCGACCCATATTCTTATTGTGATACTGTCAATAAACAGAAGTTCTTTAAATTTTTCTTTTAGTTCAGGTTGTTCATATTCAATTTCCTGTGCAATAAAACGAATTCTCGCAGCCGCCTGATTAAAAACAAGAACTAGATCTTCATTTTCAAAGTCTTCTTCTTCCATTTGTGCTAAAATATTAACCGTTTCAAGATATTCACGAATTAACTTCATAACAAAATTCTCCTGCGTAAATAAAATAGGAAACTCTCTTATTATTAATTATTCTACAATTTTCGCAAATTTAAAGCGAATTGATAAATTTTAACAATTATTAAATAATTTAATCTCCAATTAATTTTGTTAGTTTTGCACCAAAATAATTAATTTGAGCGAAAAAAACTGGTTACATTATTGTAAAAAATATTGACTAATTATAAAAAAGATAATAACATATAATTTATAGATACATATCTATATAATGTGTTAAGGGGTGATTATATTGGCAGATTGTCCAAAATGTGGTGAACATTTAAAGGTGACTGACTGGAAGCAACACTGTCCTCATTGTGGCGGTAATATTGTTATTTATGATATTCAGGAGCGCTTAATGAAGGATGCTGATGTTGCCGAAGTGCAGTACTATCATTTTCAGAAAAAAATCGATAGATTAAAGGCTTCATTTGTTGGTTCAAGACTTGCTGTAGTTAGAATTTTTACAAGTCTTATACCAATTTTAGCAATTCTTGTACCTTTTTTTAAGTGCGAGTTTAAAGTACCGTTTGTTGAATTTAATGGATATTTAAGTTTGTTTTCACTTTTAGATATTATTGAAAATTTAAATACTGATAATGTTTTTGGACTTTTAAGTACAACCGATGGTAAACTTCCGTTGATTTTATTATTAATTCCTGCAGTTTTTCTTTTATTAACAATAGTTTTACTTTTAGTAAGATTTGGGTGTCTTACTATGGCTTGCTCAAAAAAAGGAAAAGCTATTTGCTATGGTTTTGATATAACATTTATTGTTATTACATTGATTTCATTAGTTATGTTTTTTGTGATTCCTGAAAATCCTTACTTTAACATAGAATTTATATTAGCACCTTTTGTTTATCTTATTTTATTAGGTATTAATTTTGGTGTAGATATTGCTATTTTCAAACAGGGAATTGATGTAAAACACGCACCTTGCTTTGTTGGTGGTATTCCGATTGAAGAATACTTCAAGATGGTTGAAGATAACATACCTCACGAAGAAATTCGCGCTGAAATGTACAAAAGGCTTGCAAAACTCCAAGAAGAAAAAGAGGCAAAATTAAATGAGAAAGAGGGGGTTAAAACATGAGTGAAGAAAACAAAACTACTGAAGTTTACGAACGAGAATATGTTTTTGAACTTGGTGAAACCCCTGCATATATGAACAGAATGTTCTGTTCAACAAAAGAGCGCGTTGCTTACATATTAAAATGTGCTGCAGCAGAGTTATCAATGGGTAAATATGACACAAACTCCGAACTTTTTATGTATAAGATTTTGGGTCTTAACCCTGAAGCACACGGTAATGCTGCGGTTGGTTTGGGTATATATGATTTATTTAACGACCCACTTTCTGCCATTATCATTGATAAAATGCGAACTCGTTGGGGTAAATTCAAACCTTTTCAATTCTTATCTCTTATCCCAAATTTAATTGTTGGTTTTATTACATGTATTTTACCAATTATCTGTGACAGTTATGCTTTAGATGCCGCACAACGCCTCATTCTTTATATGATTCTTTCATATATCGGTGAAACTGTCGGTGCATTTTTCGGTGGCGGTGGTTATATTGATAATGTCTTTACACCTAACCCGAATGAAAGAACATCACTTTTAGTTTCATCACGCTTTGTGGGCGACTTGTTCAAGCGTTTACCTGAGCAGATTGCAGGTGTTATTTTTGACCTTGTTGCAAATGGTAAAATTAAAATAAATCTGGCAAAAGTCTTTTCAGGTATGAAAATCTGGTGGTGGGTAATCGCTACCATACCGGCAGTTATGTGGATTTTTGTAAGTAAAGAACGTGTTCCGCAATCTGAAAAACCACCGAAAGTAATGAAAGGTATGTTCTCTGTATTCAGGAATAAACCACTTTTGATTTACACACTTACGGGATTTGTTGGTGGAATTGATATTGCAACATCAGAGTCTCTATATTATGATAGTGTGCTTAAATTCAATTTGATTTCAACCATCGCTGGTATTCCTGGTATGCCGATTTCTTACGCGAGTTACCCGTGGGCTGCCAAATTCAGAAGAAGGTTTTCAACGAAATTCTTATGGATTGCACAAAGTGGATCTATATTTTTCTCGGAGGGTTTCTTTTTCCTTGTTGGTTTGATTGGTGGTAAAAAGAACGGATTTTATAAAAAGAAGCTACCGATGACACTTGCTATGTGCGTTGGTAACTGTGTAGAAATGGTTTTCTATGCAACTAAGAAAATTGTTGATGCTGAAATTAACTATGAAGTTTTAGATTACTGTGAATGGCAAAATGGCTATAGAGTTGAAGCAACAGTTAATCTTCTTACAGGTTATTTAAACAAGGTGAGGGGAATTGCCCTCACAAAAATCAACTCACTCTTACTTGCAAGATGGGCTGGGTTTGAATCTGGTATTACAGCAGTTCAATCTGAGGAAACAATGTGGAGGATGTTTATTGCTGCATTCGGACCAAGACTTATTTTTGATTTCCTTGGTATGATACCAATGTTCTTCTATAATATTGACCAGAAAACAAGAGACAGAATGTACCTTGATTTGGAGCGTACACGCGCCGCAACTGCTGCAAAGGCGAAGGTTGAAGAATAAAAACAAACACCTTGATAGTTCACAGTGAACAGCGTATGAATTATCAAGGTGTTTTTTTATTATTTGCTATTCAAAACATCTTTACGAATATACTTCCATCCACAATCATCATGGATAAAATCGGATAAAGATGTAATGTAATCAATGTCATCATCGTAAAATGAAATATAGATTATTTCGTTTGTTTTATCTGAAAAACCAATAAGCACCATTTTTTTAGGGTAGTCGATACTTAATTCATAACTTTCTTCATTTATAGATAGCGTTTTAAAAGTAAAACCATCAATGTCAGTTACAGATTCGCAACTTGCATCAAAATTTGAGAGTTCTTTTTCTTGAAAAATATATTTTTTTGAAAGTGCATTTTTCTGGTTTGTATATTCTTCGGGGGTGTATTCGCAAACCAAATAATCAGTTTCTGGTGTGAAATATACAAAATATTGAATAAAGACATTATAATAATCAATATCAATTGGAGTACCGATTTCGTTTAGGGTGAAATGAGTTATCCGAACCTGCCTAAAAGCGAGTATTTTCAAGTCTTTT
>CALAEU010000276.1 GCA_937891215.1 uncultured Clostridia bacterium | reverse complement strand
CCCTATGGATGATAATGAATTAACCGAATACTTGTGGCCGATTGTTCGTGAAATGATTAAAACTGCTATTGAAAATAAGCAGAATTTAATTATTGAGGGGTGCTACATACCTTTTGATTATGAGAATGATTTCAGTAAAGAATATCTCGACAATATAAAATATTATTGTATTGTTATGAGCGAGAATTATATAAAAAATCATTTTGATGATATTAAAAAGTATGAAAATGTAATTGAAAATCGTCTGTGTGATGATTGTACAATTGAAAATGTGTTTAATGATAATAAAAATATTCTTGAACTTGCAAAGAAATATAATGTTAATTATGTACTTATTGATGATAAATATGAAATTGATATATAAAAACAGCCGATACAGTTGTATCGGCTGTTTTGTTAACTAAAAAAATACTTATCCAATATCTCACACGAGGTAATTACAAATCTTACACAAGGTCTTGTTTTGTAATATTCAGGGGTTCTTTCGTCTGAAATGGGGGATTGCTTACCTGCAACTTTCAACAAATCTTTGCAGATATATGTTGAGTGAACTGTTTTGAATTCTTCCGAGAGTTCCTGAATGAGTTTGTAGTGCTCATCTTTAGCCTTTTTGTCAGTAGGGTTTGAGTAACCATGAAGAATACCAGCAACAAAAAACATACCTGTTACTGCACCGCATACCTCGCGTAGTCTGCCCATTCCACCACCAAATGAAGAAGACATTTTTAATGCTAATTCTTTATCTAATTTCAAATCATCACAGTACGCTAAAACAACTGATTGACTGCAGTTGTAACCATCTGAGAAATACTTAGCACCTTTTTCACTATGTGTCATTTTAATCATCTCTTTATTTAGTAACTAATTCTTTATCTTTTGCAGTACCGGTCTGTTTTGCACCAGCGTCAAATTTTTCAAGAACTTTAACACTTACTGCAAAGCAGTCAGCAAGACCATCTAAATTCATATTGTCATAAGTGTCGCGTCTTGTGTGGTAATAGTTCTGTAAATTGTGGTTAAGACCTGTAATGCCTGTTGCTCTCATACCTGCCTTTGCAAATGCTGCAGAGTCAGTAGCACCGCCAAGAGGTGGAACCATACCTTTTAAGCAATGAATGTTAAGTTCTTCTGCACATTCCATAAACAAGTCTGAAACATCTTTGTCAACTTTAACAGTACCATTTAAATCACGGTAGTTTGTCATTAAGTATTTCGGGTCATAAATTGTGTCATAAGAATAAATGAAAGTAGGTACATCTGAAAATTCATCTTTGTGTTTTTCTGCCCAGAATGTAGAACCACGAAGTCCTGCTTCTTCAGAACCTGAAATAATAACACCAACTTCTGTATTTTCGAATTCAATGTTATTGTCTTTTAATGCTTTTAAAATTGCAATACCCATGTAGCAACCAGATAGGTTGTCGTTAGCACCGTCAACAACTCTTTTTTCGTTCCACATAAAGAACATACCAATCATAAACGGAACAAAAAGAAGTCCCCAGAGTGCCATTTTAAAGAGTGTTGAATCTGTATCAATTATACCGAATGTAATGCCGTTGTTTACTATGTAAATAATTGAAAGCACCAAATAATAAAACGCACCAAGAGTTGCTACAACAATGTGACCTTCAAAAAACACACCGCCTAAACGGTAGTTTACAGGCCATTCCCAACAAGCATCAGGGTGACCATTAAAGAGAATTCTTCTTTTAACTTCACCTTTACAGGATTTTATTGCGGTGACATTGTGACCTGTCTTCTGGGGGAAAACCCAGTCAACTATCTTTTTGTACATACCAAATTGAAAAATCGCCAATAAAAATTTTTACACTATAAGCGGAATTGAAATAACAGGGCATATAAAAAATAAAGCAACTGCGGAAAGTACTAAAGTGAAAGTTATGTAAATCCACCCAAAGAAAGAACCAGGGTTCTCTTTGAATGATTCAATTTCTACTCTTTCACAACCACATTCGTTACTTAAAGTTTCTGCCATGTATTCACAGGCTTGTTTTTCACCCTCTGAACCAGGGTCACGTTTTGGCATTGTTTTACAGATATGAGTGATTTCATCAATCATATACTGTGCCGAAATTTTTTTGTTTTTAATGAGATTTGATAAATCCATAAATACACTCCCCAAGTAAAAATTACTATTTAATTTTATACAATTATATATTTAAGGTCAATTATTAAAATACACAAAAAATCGTCTTACAATTTTATATCTGCAAAAAGAGGGTAGTGGTCGCTTAACTCACAAAAACAATCTTGCGAGAGCAATGAAAGGTTTTTAACAGTTACATCACCTTTAATAAAAATATGGTCGTTAAGAGTGTTGTTGAAATTAAAATTTTCACCAAAATATTTGTTTTTTGCTATATCTTCACTATCGGTATAAAGCGAATTCAGTATTCCGTAACTTCCAGAATTGATAACGGGTTTTTGGTAAGAAACTCGTCTTTTTGTGTTGAAGTCACCAATCACAAAAATAGGGTAGGGGTATTGTAATTCAAGGCTTTGTGTGGTTGTGTAAAGTTCGTTGACTTGACAGGTTTGAGTGAAGAAATTTTTCTCTTCTTCGGACTCTTCAAGAAAACTTAAATGTGTATTAATGACAGTAAAAATCTTATCTGTTTTTTTATGTCTGAAAACACCCCATACAGCTCGTCTTGATTTAAAATTCCAGCAATCAGAAAAGGTGATACTGCCACTCTCTATAAGTTCTACTGTACTGGAATTGTAAAGAATAGCAGTCATCTTTTGTGGAAAAGCAGTTTTTAAAGGTGAAACAAATTTATAATCACTTTTATTTTTTGTTATTTCGTTGTACCAGTCAAAGCACATTTCCTGAAGACCTAAAACATCAGGGGAATAACCATCACGAATTGAGAAGAATATATTACTCCGTTGCTCTACAGGTTTGCCACCCCAGGATTTATAATGAGCAAGCAGATTGAGTGTCATAATTCTTATTTCGTTCTCTTCTTTACACAGTATTAAATTATCTTTTTTTATCTGTTCTTTGTATACTGTTTCTTTTTTGCCTATATATAAATTGTATTCAATAAAAGGTTGGTTGTATATAATGGGGCAGATAATAAGTGTTAATATAGTTATAATTATTGTAATTGAAATGTGTCTTTTCTTATTCATAGACTTAGTATTTGTAATCTGTCTGAAAAAATTAAATTATAAAAGCGTATTAGCATTTTTGACAATGATGCTATCTTTAATTTGTACGAATTGCAGAAATTAAGAATTCTTAATTTTTATTAAGTTAGTGAATTGACATTCATAATTTGTTTTGTTATAATTTATATTAGCGAATTATGGAAAGGAATGAGCTTATGAGCAACATTTTACTTAAAGGTATTGCACCTGCACTTATTACACCATTCGATAAGGATGGTAATGTTCTGAAAAGTAGTATTAAAAAGAATATTGATATGAACTATGAACAAGGCGCTAAAGGTTTTTATATTTGTGGTTCAACTGGCGAAGGTCCTGTGCTTACAGTAGAAAAACGAAAAGAAATTGCAGAAGCTACTGTAGAATACAGTAACAACCGTGGTATTATTATTAACCATGTTGGTGCAGCTTCACCTGAAGAAGCTATTATTCTTTCAAAACACGCGAAAGAATGCGGTTGCGATGCAGTTTCAAGCGTTGTTCCTAACTTCTACTATAAATATAACGACAACGAAATTATTGAGTATTACAAAAAAATAGCAGATGCTTCAGAACTTCCTGTTATTGCGTATGCTCAAGGGCTTTACACAGGTGATATTGTTTCACTTATGGATAAACTCATTAAAATTGATGGTATTATCGGTGTTAAATTCACATTGACAGATTTCTATTCATTACATAGAATTAAAGAACTCAATAATGGTGACATTAATGTTATTAACGGACCAGATGAAATGCTTCTTTGTGGTCTTTCAATGGGTGCAGATGCTGGTATTGGTTCAACATATAATGTTCTCTGTTCAGAATATTGCAAACTTTATGATTTGTTTATGAAAGGCGATATAAGAGCAGCCCAGGAGCAACAATATAAAATTAATAAAGTTGTTACTCTTATTATTAAATATGGTGTTATCCGTTCAATTAAATACATTCTTACACTTTTAGGAATTGATTCTGGTGAAGCGGTATTCCCTGGCACAGCACTTACAGACGCTGAAAAAGAATCTCTTAAACAAGAACTTACAGATATTGGTTATTTCTTTTAATAAAAATATTTTTTAATTTCTAAGGATGGTTACATAAAATGGGCATCAGACATATTACAAGATTTGGTATTCAAAGAAAAATTGTTGCAAACATGACAAGCGAAAGCTGGAAAACAATCCCTCATGTTTGTTATACATACGAGCCGGATATTACAAAATTCCAGGCTGCTTTCAAAGAATATAGTGCAAAACATAAGGATGACGAGTATAAAGTAACATTTAACGGTGTTCTTTTAAAATCAATTGCTGAAGCGCTTAAAGAAGCACCAGAAATGAACTCTCACCTTCATTTTGAAAAGAAACTTGTTCGTGGTAAACTTACTACATTTGATAATATTGATATTTCAGTTCCATGGCCACTTCCTGACGGTACAATGATGACTATCAATATGAAAGATATGGGCAACAAATCACTTCAGGAGATTGGTAAACTTTCTGCCGATATAAACAGAAAACTTGCTAATACAAATCTTACAGAAGCACTTTACTCTGTTTCAATTTACGATACAATCAAAGCACTTAAAAAGGGTCACTTTATTAAAGCTGCTTTGAGAATTTTTGGTGCGAAATCACAGAAAAAGCACAGAGTTGTTACTTTAAAGGGTGCAGAGAAAAAAGCTTATTATGCAATTCCTGAAACTGACAGAATTACCCGTGACGATTTAGCACAGGGAACATTTCTTGTTACAAATGTTGGTAATCTTGTAAGAGGCTTAAGAGGCGACGCAAGTGTTCTTATGATTATTCCGCCAATGGTTTGTGCTATGGCTGTTTGTGCAGTTCAGAAAAAGCCTATTGTTGTAACAGATGAAAATGGTGAAGAAAAAATTGATATAAGAACTATTCTTCCGCTTACAATCTGCTTTGACCACAGAGCCCTTGATTTTGCTGAGGTTGCTCCTTTTATAAGAAAACTTGAAGAGATTTTTAATAATCCAGAAATTATATTAGGTGAATAAGTTTTATCGATGTCAGATGTTAAATTCTGGCATCGTTTTTTATATTTTTTAATGCTTTATCATCAATATACACAGAATTCCTATATATAAATAGGGTATTTTAACAAAAATGCTGTTTTGTTTTGCTTTTTGGTTGATTTTTTATGTTTGTAGTGTTATAATGCTTAACATACGAGAGTTTGATTATTTTTAGAGTGAGGAATTATGAAAAAATCATTTTTAGTTATTCTTTCTTTAGTTATTTTGCTTTCTTCCGTGTTAACGGTTGTAGGTTCAGCAACAACTGACGATTTACCAGATGATATGTATGATGACGATGTAAACGTCACTTACGATGCAGGTACAACTGCAACTACAAAAGGTGGTATTTTAAACAATGTTACTGGTGATGGTATCGGTGATTTTGTTGGCGGTGTTGTTGAAAGTGTATTTCAGGACGAAGATGTTTCTGAACAGGTAAACGACAAAGTAGAAGGTATTGGCGGTATTTTTTCTGGCATCTTTGATTCTTTTAAAGATATTATACCAAGCACCAATAAACAGACTACTGGCAGTAACTTTTTTGACCCTATAACTCCTGCAGTTACTGGTGGATTTAATACTGGCAGTTTCGGTACTGGTAATGTTCAGCAAAATAATAATACATTAAGTTCAACAAATGCTGCAATAAATGGTGAATATGTAGATTATAATACTACAGTTATTCCGTATGCGAAGCCAACAGGATCTTTGAATCCAGGTGACAAAAGCGACGGTGTTAAATGGTTACAGTGGATTCTCATTTATACAGAATGTGGTCTTCAGAATCCTATAACAGGCGAGTATGATGATGCTACTGCCGCTGCAGTTAAAACTTTACAGTTGAAATATGGTATAACTGTTGATGGAATTGCTTCACAGGAAGTAATTGAAAAAGCAGAGCAGATGTACAATGATTACATAAATGGTGTTTCTGGGCAAGGGACATCGTCACCTGCAGTCTTTAACACAGTGGGTAACACAACTCCACAAGGTGATAAAAAACAAGCGCCGGATGTAACTGTTACAGTTATAATTGTAATTCTTGTTATTGTATGGATATTTGCTATTGCAGCAGTATTTATAATTGTTCACATTAAAAGAAAAAATATAACTCTTTCTGAAAATGGTGAAATAGTAAACCCAACTAAAGAAAAGAAAAAGGGGACAAGAAGAACAAGAGAACTCGGTGGTGCTTCAAGTTTAAAACCATCAAGCACTTTACAATCCTTGTCAGATTATACAGTTGACAATGAAGAACAGGAAGAAAAAAGAGAAATTAAATCATTATTTGACAGAAGAACTGATAGTTTGATTTCACAAAATGAAACAGAAATTTCTGAACGTCAACAAGAAGTTGAAGTTCAGGAAAAGACAGAAACATCAGAAGAAATTGAACCCAGAGAAGTAACAGAAATTCAGGAAGATGTTGTAGCGGAAGAAATCAAAGAAGATGAAGTTACAACAGAGGAAGCTCAGGATGAAATGATAGAGGAATCTCAGGCAGAACCTGAACAAGAAGAAAAAACAGAAACTGAAGCAAAGACAGAAGAAGTTACATTTGAAGTGATGGATACTCCTATAAACTTTAACAGTTTCAACGAATTTGATTACTCTGATGATGGTGAGATTAAAGCATCTATGTCGCTTTACGAAATGAAGCAAAGAAAGTTAAAACTCGAAGAACAAGCCAAAAAAGGTATTGTAAATTCTTCAGATAATAAATAATTCTTTTCTAAGGAGTTAAATAAAATGGACAAGTATCTTATTATTAATGCAGATGATTTTGGTATGTGCCGTGCCGCAAATATGGCGGTTGCAGATTTATTCAAAAAAGGCGGAATTACATCTTCAACAATTATGACACCTTGCGGATGGGCAAAAAATGCAGGTATCTGGGCAAAAAATAACCCTGAATATGCAGTAGGTGTTCACCTTACATTCACAAGTGAATGGGGCGAATACAGATGGGGTCCTGTTGCAGAAAATAATACATCTTCTCTTCGTGATAGTGAGGGTTTTATGCATCACGAGTCAGACCAGTTCGAAGAAGCTGCTGACCTTGACGAAGTAGAAGCAGAAATCCGTGCGCAAATTGAAAGATTTAAGTCATTTGGTATCGAACCATCTCACCTTGATAACCACATGGGTTCACTTTATGGTATTGCAACCGGCAGACTTGAACTCCTTCAACTTATTTTTGACCTTGCTGCAGAATATAAATTACCTTTCCGTTTCCCAGGCACATTCATTCCTGAAATGATGGGTAACGAAATGCTTGACATTCAACTTCCTGAAGAAATTATAAAAATGGCATTTTCTAAATTTACCGCTTATGCAAAAGACCATGGTGTTTTAATGCCAGATTACCTTATTCCTGGTGACTGGAGCGGTCCTTGGAAAGATGACTATGAACAATACAGAGAATACATCTATGAACTTTACAGAAGTTTTCCTGCAGGTGTTACTGAAACTTATATTCATCCTGCATTTGAATGCGATGAACTTAAAGCAATTACAGGTTCATGGCAAAGAAGAGTATGGGAACACAAACTTTTCTCAGACCCAAAAACATTACAACACATTAAATCTCTTGGTATTGAACTTATCAGTTATAAAGATTTAGCAAGAATTAAGGGTTAATAAAAAAATGCTGACAACTTTTGTTGTTAGCATTTTTTAGTTGTTAGTCGTCAGTTGTCAGGAAATAGGAAACAGGAAACAGGAAACAGTGGCAATTACCTCTGTTTCCTGTTCTACTTATTAACCATTCACTATTACTTTTTACCTCAATCCGCTGTCTCTTGATGGTGTCACCCATAATAAGCCATACTGTTTTGCTGTACATACTCCAAAAACTCATCAACTCTGCATAAAAAATTATTGCGGTATCGTATTCGCTTGTTTCCTAAATACAAATCAAGAAACTCGTTACTACAATAAATTCTGGTGACACCCTGAACCTGAAATTTATATCTTTTAAAATTAACTTTACAAATAATTACACCTGTAGATTGATTGTATAATATTTTTTCATTACGAAGAATTATCAAAATTACATTTAAAACAACATAGCAAGTTAACATCATCAATAAAAACCAGTCATTCCCTGTCACATAATCAATAAGATTAGAAAGAAATCCAAACAAAGCAAAGCATGTTGCACTGTAGCAAATAACTTGCAAAGTTTTAGAAACAAACACTTTATTATAAGAATGGTATTTAATAAATTGTATAAAAGTAAAAAGTACATTTATAAAAATCGGTATTAAAAAAATTAAATAATAGTGTGAAAACAATTTCCAATCCATAATTCTATAAATTTTAACTCCTAAAAAATCGGTTAACTGACATCTATCAAGGAGTGTGACAGGTTGGGTGGTTCTTTATCTTGCTCAGTCCACTGTCTTTTTCTTAGTTTTAATATATCAAAATCCCCAAATTAAATCAAGTAATTTTGAAATCTTATACAGAAACATTCAAAAGATAGAGTGTAGTAGTTCCTTTTATCTATTTCCTGCTTCCTGTTTCCTGTTTCCTCCTAGTCCCTAGTCCCTGGACATTCAATAACCCTCGCCAAATCACTTGACGAGAAATCATTATTTTCAATGTGGTTCTTTTCGTGTTCAAAAGACCTTTTCTTTGCTTCTTCTGAAAGGTTGTTGTTAATATAAATATTATAATCGCCGTTTGCATCAGGCACAGTAAAAGCCCTGATTGTGAGTGGCATTTTCATTTCTCTTATAAAAATACTCATTATTTTCTCCTTGAAATTTGAATATAGAAAAACGAATAAAACGGGGGATTATTCAGTTTTTTCATCAATAACTGCTTTAAACATAACTAAAAATGTATCTAATTGCTCTTTGGTTGCCTTTTTTGACATATCAAAGAGCAGTTTTCTTTTTTGAAAAAGTTCGTCTTTGGTATCTTCAATACTGTCATTATCAAAATAATCTAAAGATACAGAAAAATAGTTTGCTATTTTACTTAATGTCTGGGTGGAAGGAGTTTTGGTTCTGCCTGTCTTTAATTCTGAAAGTGTGCTTTTAGAAATTTTTGCTTCTTTACAAAGTGTCGCAAGTTTAATTGAGTTTTCATCACAAAGATATTGTATTTTTTCATAGATTGTCACAAAAATACCCCCAAAGTATTTGTTGATATCCACCAAAATTAGAATAAATACGAACAAAAGTTCTAATTTGGGTTGAAAAGTACAGAACTCTGTACTATAATGCAATCAGTGGTACAGAATACCGAACTGATTACGCCTATACTATATAATAAATTCTGTTCGTTGTCAATACCATAAATAGTACTTTATTATTGGAGGAAAATATGTCAAAGTCAATTGAAGGGGCAATTGAGTGTCCGTTTTATTTAGAAGAAGGAAAAGGCTTTATAAAATGCGAAGGACTTTTAAACGGTACAGTCAGTACACACACATTTAATACCGATAAAGATAAGTATTCTTACGAAACTTCTGTGTGCAGTATATTTGGTGGAAGACGTTGTGCACACCACAGAGCAGTTGCAATTCTTTATGATAAGGGGGTGCGTACTTGAAAAAGAATAGTGTAGATGTAGGTATGAAAAAAGTTTCATCTGCAGTAGTTAATATGAGTGCTTTAATTGATGATATTGTAAAAAAGGCGAGAAAGAATTTTTCTGAAAATGGTTCCGCTGATGTCGATGCAAAATTTTTGAAAGAAAGTGTAAGTGCATTAAGAGAACTTTTTGATTTACTTGGTGAGCAAGATGGTACTTCTTCAGGTGACGGAATTTCAATAGTTGTAGAAAAAGCAATCGGAGAATGGAATAAATGAGAAAATTAGTTATTTCTGAACCTAACGAAAAGCAGAAATTATTTTTTCAGAATCATAAGCGTTTTATAGGGTATGGGGGCGCTCGTGGTGGCGGTAAATCGTGGGCACTGAGAACAAAATTTATTTTACTTGCTTTTAATTATCCGGGTTTAAAGTTGTTGCTTTTAAGAAAAACCTTACCAGAATTAAGAGAAAATCACCTAATACCAATGCTTACACAACTCAATGGAATAGCACGATATAAAAAAGACGAAAGGGCGTTTATATTTCCTAATGGTGCAAGAATAAGACTTGGTTATTGCGACAGCGAAAACGATATTTTTCAATATCAGGGGCAGGAGTACGATGTTATTGGTGTTGAAGAATGTACACATTTCACCTGGAGTCAGATTCAATTTTTAATGACTTGTAACAGAACTACCAGAACAGATTTTAAACCGAGAATGTATTTTACTGGTAACCCAGGTGGTGTAGGGCATAACTGGTTTAAACGATTATTTGTAAAAGGCAATTTTTACGATGGTGAAGATGAAAATGATTATGCTTTTATACCTGCAACAATTGATGATAATACAGTTTTGATGAATTCAAATCCAGAGTATGTAAAAGTTCTTGAGTCATTACCAGAAAAATTAAAACAGGCACACCGTTTTGGCAACTGGGATATTTTTGATGGTCAGTTTTTTGAAGAATTCAGAGATGTAAAAGAACATTACAGTGATGGAAAAAACACACATATTATTGAGCCGTTTGAAATTCCTTACGACTGGCAGATTTACAGGTCTTTTGACTTCGGTTATGCTAAACCATTTTCTTGTGCATGGTGGGCGGTTGATTATGATGGCAGACTTTACAGGATTTTAGAATTATATGGTTGTACCAAAAGTGCAAATGAAGGCGTCAAGTGGCCACCTGAAAAAATATTTTCCGAAATCGCGAGAATAGAAAAAGAACACAGATGGTTAAAATATTATTGGTGTTGCAGACCCGTCAATCTGGGATGCTTCGCGAGGAGAAGCTATTATAGAGTCAGCAGTTCGTCACGGAATATATTTTAATCGTGGTGATAACAAGCGTTTGCCTGGTTGGATGCAGGTGCACTACAGATTAAGTTTTGATGAAAATGGTGTACCGATGATGTATATTTTTAATACTTGTAAAGGGTTTATCAGGACTATTCCTGAACTTAATTTCAGCAACACAAATCCGGAAGACCTTGACACAACAGGTGAAGACCACATTGCAGACGAGGTGCGTTATATGTGTATGGCAAGACCTATTGCCCCGACTATAAAAAAACATGACGAAGTTTTAGGGGATGACCCATTAAATTTAAGAGAGCAGAAAAGATATAAAAAATATTCATATTAAGGAGAAATAATGAAAAAAGAAAATAAAAAACAAATAAATTATCTAAAAGAAAATGAACTGGAATCACAGTTCAATCAATCTATAAACACAATAACAAAAGAAGATATTGAGAAAGCGTCAGACATTCTTAATAAATACAAAGAGGGTAAAACTAACCTTGAATCAAGAATTATAGATAATGAACAATGGTTCAAAATGCGTCACTGGGAGCAGATGCGAAACAGTACAGGTGATGAATTCTCGTCTGCATGGCTTTTTAATTCAATTGCAAACAAGCACGCTGATGCTATGGATAATTTCCCAAGAGTGAATTGTCTGCCTCGAGAACTAAGTGACAAAGAGTCTGCAGAAATTTTGACAGAAATTCTTTCAGTAGTTTTTGAAAGAAACGATTTCGAGAAAATTTATAGTGATACATGGTGGTACAAATTAAAAGCAGGTACGGGTGTTTATGGCATCTTCTGGAATCCTAAAAAGCAAAATGGTTTAGGTGATATTGAAATAAAACAACTTAATCTTTTAAATATTTTCTGGGAACCGGGTATAAGAGAAATACAAAAAAGTAAAAATATTTTTTATGTTGAGTTGACGGATAATGATGTTTTATTGTCGATGTATCCACAGTTAAAAGATAAACTCGGTTCTTCTACAATTGAAATTTCAAAATACATATATGACGATACAGTTGACACAAGCAATAAAAGTGCCGTAGTCGACTGGTACTATAAAAAATTTATAAATGGCGTGGAAGTTTTACATTACTGTAAATTCTGTAATGGTGAAATTCTTTATGCATCAGAAAACGATTCTGATTATTACGAAAAAGGTTTTTATAGTCATGGTCAATACCCGTTTGTGTTTGATACATTATTTGTGGAAGAAGGCACACCTTGTGGATTCGGTTATATTGACATAATGAAAGACGCGCAAAAACAGATAGACATTTTAAATAATGCACTTATAAAAAATGCTGTTATGGGTACTAATAAGAGGTATTTTATAAATTCATCAGGTGCAGTAAATGAAGAAGAATTTGCCGATTGGAGCAATAGTTTTGTTCATGTTAATGGCAGTAATTTAGGTGAAGACAGTATAAGAGAAATCAGGACAAACACAATTCCTGAAATATATCTTGGTATTCTCAACAGTAAGATTGATGAACTTAAGGAAACCAGTGGTAATCGCGATTTTTCACAAGGTGGCGTTTCAAGCGGTGTAACTGCTGCGTCGGCAATTGCCGCCCTTCAGGAAGCAGGAGGTAAACTTACCCGAGATATGGTGAAAAGCGGTTTTAGGGCATTCTGTGAACTGAATAAACTGGCAATAGAACTTATAAGAGAGTTTTATGATGAACCAAGATTTTTCAGAATTGTTTTACCAAATGGCAACGAAGAATTTATAAGTTACGATAATACAACTTTATTAAATGAGCGTGAAAGCGATGTTTTCGGGGTTGTAATTGATGGCAGAAAACCTGTTTTTGATATAAAGGTAGTCAGTGAAAAATCAAGTCCATTTACAAAAATAAGTCAGAATGAACTTGCACTTCAACTTTATAATGCGGGAATGTTTAATCCTGATTTACGCGATCAGGCAATAATGGCAATAAATATGATGGATTTTGAGGGGAAAAGCGAGGTTCTTAACAGATTGAGATGATTGAAATATGACAAGGATTTTTTATAGAGAGTATTATGACCGTTATTTACTTGTTGTCGAAGGACATTCAGGTTTCGGTGAAAAAGGAAATGATATTGTCTGTTCAGCGGTTTCAATATTAGTTTATACATTATTGAATATGCTGAAAGACGAAGAAAGTGACAAGCGACTTGTATTGAGGCGCGAAGTTATAAATGATGGGTATTTTTGTGTAGAAATAGAACCTTTTGATTTTTCAAAGCAAAGAACAAAAGGGATTATTGATACAGTAATAATGGGATTTTCACTATTAAATGAAGAATATCCCGAAAATATAAAAATAGAATAATTAATTTGTTATATATCTTGCAAGATTTTATATATATGACACTTCGGAAAGACGATGAGAAAGGGTTTTTATGAAAAATAAAAAGAAAATTAAATTGAATTTACAATTATTCGCAGAAAATGGTGATGGTGTAAATTCACAATCGGGCGAAAGAAATTCTGTTGACGCCGGACAGGTGGAAAATGAGATAACTGCAGACGAAGAATTTCAAAGTCTTATTGACGGAAAATTCAAAGAGCAGTTCAAAAGAAGAACGCAGAGTATTATAGATAAGCGGTTCAAGGAAACAAAGCAGTTAGAGGAATTTAAGAGTTCTGTATCACCATTAATGGAAAAACTAAATGAAAAATACAATAACGAAAATGGTGATATAAAAGCTTTAACCGAGAAAATTTTTAGCGAAGAAAACGAGATTAATAGTAAAAATACGAGCGAGAGTGAGCAAAAGCAGAACAATCTCAAAGACCAGGTTTCTTCGTGGGTAAAAGAAACTGATGAAATAAAGGAAATATATCCTGATTTTGATTTAAAAAATGAATTGAAAAACAGTTCTCTTTTCGGAAAACTTTTATATAGCGGGGTACCTTTAAAAACTGCATTTGAAGTAATTCATAAAGATGAAATTATAAGCGGTGCAATGAGTTACACAGCACAGAAAGTGCGTGAACAGGTTGTAAAAGGTATTGAAGCCAAAGGCAGAAGACCTTTAGAAAACGGAATTGCTTCTGAAAGTGGAATTGTTACAGTAACCGATGTCAATGCTCTTACTTCTAAAGATATTTTAAAAATATTAAAACAAGTAGAAAATGGTGCAAATATTAAATTTTAAAGGAGTAAATATGACAAATTATAAATTAAATCTTCAATTATTCGCAGCAGGTGATGTAATTAATGCTACAACAAGCACAGAACTTTCAGGTGAAATGAAAACATTTTATGATAAAACACTTATCACACTTGCTTCACCTTATCTTGTACATGACCAATTCGGTCAGAAACGAGATATTCCAAAGAATGGTGGTAAAATTATCGAATTTAGAAAGTTTTCATCACTTCCAAAAGCACTTACACCACTTACAGAAGGTGTAACACCTAGTGGTAACAAACTCAATGTTTCAACTGTAAGTGCAACTGTTGAGCAATATGGTGATTATATTGAACAGACAGACTTACTTGAGCTTACTGCAGTAGATAACACAATTGTAGAAGCAACAAAGCAACTTGCGTCTCAGGCAGGTCTTACAATGGACACTATTGTAAGAAATGAACTTGTAGGTGGTACAAATGTTATGTATTGTCCGAAAGTAGTAAATGGTACAGAAACAACAGTTACTTTAAGAGGCGAACTTGATAAAACTTCTCTTTTGAGAGTTAAAGATGTATTCAAAGCAGCGGCAGAATTAAAGGCAATGAATGCTCCGAAAATTGACGGTTACTATGTCGGAATTATCCACCCGTACGTTGCTTACGACCTTATGCAAGAAGCCGGTAATCAGTGGATGGAAGTGCAGAAATACACAACTCCTGAGAATATGCTCACTGGTGAAATTGGTTCACTTGGTGGTGTGCGTTTTGTTGAAAGTACAGAAGCAAAAATCTGGCAAGAGGGTAAAGACAGTTGTGCAGTTTTTGCAACACTTATTCTCGGTGCAGATGCTTATGGTGTAACCAGTGTTACAGGTGGTGGAGTTGAACATATCGTAAAACAAAAGGGTTATGGTAACGATCCACTCAACCAGAGAAGTTCAATTGGTTGGAAAGGTCTTAAAACTGCAAAAAGACTTGTAGAAGAATATTTAGTAAGAATTGAAAGTGGTTCTACATTCAGCGGTAGTGCAAAAACCAACTAAATAATAAACGTTTTATAACAATAATGCTATATTAATAACAAAAACACGACAGAAATCTGCGCTAAAGGGATTTCTGTCGTGTGAGAAAGGATTTTTTTAATGGCTAAAAATACAGAAAAAATGGTAACAATATTTATTCCTAAGGAATCAAGAAACGATACAGAACGTTTTATCTCGGTAAATGGTGAAAGAATTCTTGTGCAGACGGGTAAGAGCGTAGAAGTACCAGAAAGATTTGCAGAAGTAATTAGAAACAGCGAAAAAATGGCTACGGTTTCAGCAGAGTATATTGATAAAAACATTTCTCTTTAAGGTGGTGCTTTATGACAGTTTCTGAAGTTTTAGAAAATTATAATGAAGAAAATCAAAACGATATTTCTGAAAACTCTAAAAAACGCTGGATTTCAGAAATTGATAAAAAGATTGTATGTGAACTCAATAAAAACAGAGAAACTCTTAATAGTGATTTTTATTCAATTGAAAAAAATGATTCATTTGTATTGAACGCACCTGAGGAATACGATGAAATTTATTCAGTGTATCTTAAAATGAAAACAGAGTATTACTTAGGTGAAACTGAGCGTTACAATAATTCTTCAAAGATTTTTAATCACCTTTTTTTTGAAATGGGAAATTTCATCAGCAGAAATTTTAAAATAAAAGAGAATATTTCTTTAAAGGTGGCTCTTAACAATGATTAAACCGACAATAAATTATATAAATAAATCTGAAGAATTAATTTCTGATTTCGGTGGGTACAATAGAAATTTGAAAATTCCTGAAAACTGTTTTAATGATGAAGAAAATATCTGCAGTGATTATTCGCCAGTTTTTTCACCGAGAAATAAAAGAGCAATATTTAATATTTCAGGCAAACGACTTCATGGGTTATTCAGCAAATCTTCTGTTGGTTACATAAATAACGGGGTTCTTTATTATAACGGACAAGCGGTTTCAGGTTTAACTTTTCCTGATATAGGGGAAGAACGCAAGTTTGTATCATTAGGTGCTTATCTTTTGATTTTTCCTGATAAAATTTATTTAAATACTAAAAATTTAAGTGATTATGGTTCACTCGAAGCAGAATTTGTAACACCTGAGGGTACATCGGTTTCTTTTTCCCTTTGCAGGTCAGATGGTTCACTTTATGAAAATTATGTTTATGGTAAAACACCACCAGAAACACCCCAAAATAATGATTTATGGGTAGATACTTCAGTTGTTCCAAATGAATTAAAACAATATTCAGAAAATACAGAAAATTGGGTGAATATTATTTCAACCTATGTAAGAATTAGTTGTACGAATATTGGTAAATTATTTAATATTTTTGATGGCGTAAAAATATCTGGTTGTGAAAATAATGATTTTAATAATAGTTTTATTATTTATGAAAAAGGTGATGATTATTTAATTATTTCTGGAATTTTAAATAGAACTTTTATTCAAAATAATTCATTAAAAATATCAAGAAAATTACCTGCGATGGATTTTTATTGCGAAAGCGGAAACAGGGTGTGGGGATGCTCATCAAAAAATAATGAAATTTATTGTTCAAAATTAGGAGTCCCGAAAAACTGGAATTGTTTTATGGGAATAGCGTCAGATAGTTATGCGGTGAGCGTAGGTACTGATGGTGAATTTACAGGGGCGGTGAGTTATAAGGGTTATGTATTATTTTTCAAGGAAAATTGCGTTCATAAAATTTATGGTTTTAATCCACCGTTTACGGTTAACACAAGTTATATTCGCGGAGTACAGAAAGGTAGCGAAAAATCACTCGTAACAGTTAATGAAACGCTTTATTATAAATCACCAAATGGAATTGTTATGTATGATGGTGGTTTGCCAATAAGTATTTCAGAATCCTTTGGTATTGATTATTATTTTGATGCAGTAGCAGGTGCTTTAAAAAATAAATATTATGTCTGTATGACAAATAAAAAAAATGAAAGAATTCTTTTTGTTTATGATGAAAGTAAAAATATCTGGCATAAAGAAGATAAAATAAATATAAAAGAATTTACCACACATAATTGTAATTTGTATTTTATTGCAGGTGATGGGGAAACGAAAAAACTTTATTTAGCAGATGCAATAAATAAATATGGTGATTTTTCTGGGGAATTATCTGGATATTTTCTTGAAGATGATTTTAATTGGTTTTTTGAAACTGGTTTATGGGGGTTAGATTTACCTGAGAAAAAATATTATTCAAATATAAATATTCGTTTAACAGGCGAAAGAAATTCCGAATTGAATATTTATTTTCAAATTAATTCAAATGGTGAATGGATAAAAAAAGGTGAATTTAAAATTAATAAAACAGGTTCAATAAATTTATCTTTACAGACGCCGCGTTGCGACCATTTAAAAATTAAAATGGAAGGTAAAGGTGAAATAAAAATTTTCAGTATTTCAAGAAAAATAGAAAAAGGAAGTGAAAAATAATGTATGATTTAAATTTATCAATTCCTAATATTTCTTCAACTAAATATAGTGACGATGAAAAATTTTATCTTCTTAAAAATTACCTTTATGAGTTAAATGAAACGCTTTCTTATGTTTTAAGTAATGTTGATTCTTCTAATCTTTCAAGCGGTTTAAAAACAGAAATAGAACGGGTGAAAACAGATGTTTCTGAAATTCATAATCTTAAACAGGATTCTATGCAGAAATTTAATGATTTAAAAAATAAAATTATTATAACTGCAAATGAAATTTTTGAAAACTGTACTACAGAAATTGAGAAAACAGAAAAAGAAATTTTATTGAGAGCAGAAGGAGATTTTGTTGCTAAATCTGAATTTGGTGAATACAAAAATGAAGTAGGTACTTCATTTATAGAGAATAGCAATGCTATAAAGTTAAATGCAACTAACATTGAGTCAACTGTTAATGATTTGGAAAATTATAAGATGCAGAACAATTCTGAAATTTCACTTCAGGCGAGTGCAATAATATCGCAAGTTGAGAATTTATTTGCTAAAAAAACAGAATTCGAAGAATTGAAAGGAACAGTTTCTTCACAAATAACACAGACTTCTCAAAATATTACCGAAATTTTTTCAGAACAAATAACAAAAGTTGATAATGATATACTTGATTTGGAAAATAATGTTTCAGAACTCGTATATTCGCTTGATGCATATATAAAACGAGGTGAACTCGAAGTTGGTGTCTATGGTATTGAAATAGGCAGAAACGACAGTAATATAAAAGCACGTTTCACTAACGATAAACTTTCATTTATACAAGGTGGAGTTGAGATAGCATATATATCAAGGAATAATCTTTATATAACGAGGGCGGAAATAACCGACTATTTAAAAATAGGCAATTCTGTGGCAGGGTACTTTGTTTTTGATGTTACAGATAATGGTCTGGAGGTGAAATGGTCGTATGGCGGTTAAATTCTTTGGTAAGTGCACTGGTAATTCAGGTGGTAAATATGATATTTGGCTTGAGGTAAATGAGAATTCTCATGATGTTAAAAATAATACTAGTAATCTTACCGTGAAATTGAAATTAAAGAGAAATGATGGATATACTAACTCTGCATACAATTTGAATAAATCCGATAATTTTGCTAAAATCACGATAAACAATAGTGTTAAATCAAGTGGGAATTTGAGTATTGATACGCGTAATAATGTGGTTGTTACGTTGTGTAGTTGGAGTGGAGATATTTTACACGATACAACAGGTAAGTTATCTGTTACAGTTGGTGGGAATTTTACTATTAACGGAACTTCAATTAGTGGCGGTTCTGTTTCAGGGGTTTTTAATTGTCTTACAATTCCGAGAATTACTCCGTTTACATTAAATAAGTCTGATGTAAATTGTGGTGAAAGTGTCTCGTTAACTCTTACACCTTATTCTGATGATTTTAATCATATAGTTAATTACAGTTTGAATGATGTGGAGTTATCGGTCAGTATTCCAAAAGGTACCACCCAAGTTGATTTGAATGTGCCCGTAGAATGGGCAAACAAATTGACCAACTCAAACCAAGGTGTAATTTATTTTGAATTAAAAACATATATTGGAACTTCTTTGATTGGTTCAACTACACAAAACATTAAAATGATAATACCATCGACAGAAGAATTTTTACCAGAATATAGTTTCCATATTAGCAATAATAAAAACAATGTAGTACCATATATTTGGGATGCAGTAATTCAAAATAAATCAACTTTAACAATTAGTATTAATTCATTTGAAGGTAGATACGGAGCAAGTTTTTCATCGTGTTATATTATGGTTGGTGATACAAAAAAATATGGAGAGAGCGCAGAGTTTGAACTTCCGGTTGCAGGAAGGATTAAAGTTAAAGTGCATGTAACTGATACAAGGGGGTTTTACAAAGAAGAAGAAACGCTTATAGATGTCGATGCATATTCATCACCATATTTTATTTGTAATAATATTTTCAGGTGTAATTCAGATGGAACGCCCGATGAAAACGGAACAAGTGTTTTAATTGACTTTACAAAAAAATATAGTTCCGTTCGTGGCTTGAATATGTCTTATGTTAAAGTAAAATATAAAAAAAGTAATCAAACAGAATATTCATCGCTTATTCAACTTAATTCTTCTCCCTTTATTCTGAATGGTGATTTCGAAAAAGAAAATTCTTATGAATTTGTTTTTCAAATTACGGATGTTTTAACGAAAACCCCTATTGAAGCTATAAGAACATTACCGAGTGGAAGTATACCTTTTAATATAAAAAAAGGTGGTAAAGGAGCGGCATTTGGGTGTTATGCAGAAACCGATAACGAATTAACAATCGGTTATAACTTGAATTTAAAAGGCTTATTTAAATATGAGTCATTAAATAATAGTATAAATACTAATACAACACAAATTACTTTCTTAAATAAAGACTTGAGAAGATATGAAGCATTAAGAATAATTTCAATTGATTTTAAAGTTCAGTTTTTAGAAAATGTTGCAGCGAATACTTATGTCGAAATATTTCAATTTAAAAATATTACTTTCCAGCATACATATTCGTTACCTTTTCATATAGATGGACGTATATCAAATAATGAAGGGAATACAGTTTCTTGTATGAATCCTTCAGGTGTGGTAAAGATTGTAAATTCCAATGGTTTTTTTAAGGGAAATACATTAAATATAAATGCGATAATAACTTATTAAAGGAGAATATATGTCAAACAGAACAATTTCTTATGGTTCGAGTGGTGAAGATGTAAGAAAGCTTCAGAGTGCTCTGAATAGTGTTGGGTATAATCTAAGTGTAGATGGTATATTCGGAGTAAAAACACAAAGTGCAGTAAGGAGTTATCAACAGAAGAACGGACTTGCAGTTGATGGTATTGTTGGAGTGAATACATGGAGTAGTCTTTCCAAAACATCACAAAACATCAGTAAAAAACAAAGAACAACGCAATCTACAACGAAAACCTCTGCGTCAAAAATAACACCACCCACAACAAAAACACGACCTGTATATCAAAAAAACGAGAGTGTGGTTTCTGCAGAAAATAAATTGTCAGACTGGGAGAATAATAAGCCTGATGAATATAAGAGCAAATATGCTGTTGAGATTGAAAGTATTCTTAACAGTATTCTTAATCGTGAAAAGTTTCAGTTTAATATGAATGCGGATCCATTATACAATCAATATAAAGAGCAGTACATAAACAACGGAAAAAAGGCAATGATGGATACAATTGCAAATGCGTCTGCTTTAACTGGTGGTTATTCAAACTCTTATGCAGTGACAGCGGGTAATGAGTCTTATAATGAACAGTTGAACAAATTAAATGATATAGCACTTGCGATTTATGACCGTGCTTACGAGAGATATAAAGACGATGGAAGCAATATGGTCGATAAAATCAGACTATTGCGTGATAGGGATGACGCTGATTACGCTAAATACCGCGATTCTTTAGATGATTATTATAAAGACGGGGATTATTTATTAAGTAAATTAACATCATTATCTGAAAGTGATTATAAAGCATTTTTAGAAGCAGTTGATTCATACGAAAGTGACAGAGAGTACGAATATAAAAAATATCTTGAAGCACTCGAACAACAGAATTTTTATGATAAGCTTAAGTTTGATGAACAAAAGTTTAATCAGGAACTGGCATTTAAAAAGGCTGAAGCAGAGCGCGACCAGCGAAATGCAGACAAAAGTTATGCTTTATCAGCTTCAAGAAAGGGTAGTTCTTCATCTTCTTCAAGTGAAAACAAGTCAAATGATGATTATGTTAAAGGAACTATATTACCGAAGAGTTATGAGCATTTTGTAAACTTAACTGGTTATTCAGGAATATTAACAAAAAATGAATTCAATTCAAGAAAATCAGCAAAAGAAGAGTATGGTAATTACGAAAATTATCTTTTAGAAATGTATTATAAATACGGTAAGAAATAGGCGAGGATAAGATGGCGATAGAAGTAATAGTGAGTCTTATAAGTGGCGGTATTGCTGTTATTTGTTGTCTTATTTCAAGTTTTATAGCAAGCAGCAAAGCGATTTCGTATATAGAAAAAACTCAGGCGGTAACAGATACAAAACTAGAAGAATTGACGCGTGAAGTAAGGCGACACAATAATTTTGCAGAACGAATGCCTGTTGTAGAGGAGCAGGTGAAAATAATAAATCATAGATTGAATAATTTAGAAAAAAATAGAGGAAGGTGATTTATATTAAATTAAATTGGAAAGCAAGATTTAAAAATAAAACATTTTTGCCATTTGGTGACTGCTGAGAAGCAGTCATAGTTG
>CALAEU010000275.1 GCA_937891215.1 uncultured Clostridia bacterium | reverse complement strand
TTTCCTGTTTTAATATAAACATTTCCAGCATCAGTAAGTCTGACTTTTCCGTTTGCTCTTTCAAAAAGTTCCGTACCTAACTCAGTTTCAATCTTTTTGATATATTGGCTTAGTGATGGCTGTGAAATTCCCAAAAGTTCTGCAGCTTCGGAAAAAGAACCAATATCTGCCAGCGTTATCACGGATTTGATCTGTTTTAAATTCATTATAATCAATCCTTTTTTACTTTATTTTTTACCTTCAATAAGGTGAATTAAATTGTTTAGTAAGTTATCTATATTATCAATTCTCTTTCTGAGTCTTTTAAATATAAAAGGAAAAGCGTTAGAAAGTCTGGTGAGCATTTTAATATGCTTCTTTTTCTTTATATCAAATAATTCGTCTTTTCTTGATTTGAATTCATTAAGTTTAACAGCAAAATCTGCTCTTTTGTCGTCAGAAAATTCTTCTATACTTTCGCCGGTAGAACTGATAACTATATTTGTAAATTCAACAATATCGTCGGAAAGTTCTTTGAATTTTACAAAATATTCTCTTATACCTAAGGCATTAATAACTGTGTTGAGTACATCAATAACAAATACAGTAGTTATTATATAAACAAGTGTTTTTCTTGATTCAGGATTAACCTGACTTACAAAATATACATCAACTAAAGGATGAAGTACATAAAGGAAAAGACAAGAACAAGTACCCCAGTAAAGAGTGTGTGTAAGACAAATTCTACCGTGTAAATTAAATGGTTGTGTTGAATAGTCCCACCAACGGGCGTTAAATGCTTTTTCCATAACAAAACTTGTGAAGTATTCCACTAAATCACAAACAACCATACCAACTGTGAAAATGAGTAATTCGTTTATATAGTCATTACTTGTCATTGACCTGAATGGTAAAAGACAAATTAAAATTGTTAAAGCACCAACACCGTAAATCGGACAAAATGGACCGCGTAAAAAACCACGGTTAATCCACTTTTTAGGCCTTAAGGAGCAATAGCAGGATTCAAAAAACCAACCTACAAAACTGTAAAGGTAGAAATAAATAAAATAGTCGTAAACTGTCATTTTTCTAACCCCAGTAAGTTATCTAACTTTTTTCTGTAATTCTTATTCATAGAATAAGCTGATTCTATCATTGCACAATATTTATCCATCATAGTAACAACAAACGATTCAGGATATTTAGGGGGAATTAAAGTAAGTGGCCACATGTGTCGTTTGATTATATCCTGTTCTTTTTTTGTTAAAGTACCACACAAATAAAAGGCATTATTAAGAGCGAATTTTGGATGTCTTAAACCATGTAGTTTATGACTCAAATCATTTTCGTGCCAGTCGTAGTAAAATAAATCGTGCATTGTGGCAGCTCTTGCAGTTTCTCTGTAATTAAGCCCTAATTTTCTTGAAACTAAAAAACTTAAAAATGCAACGCTTCTTATATGTTGTAAGCGATTTATATTAAAATGCTGAACAAAACCTTCTAACTTCTGTATTTGTGGGGAGTTATAAATATCACCAGCAACTTCTAAATATTCATCCCATTCTTTTGTATCCATTTTATAAGATGATACATAAGCATTAAATAATTTACCCATTTTTTTTATTTAATAATCTTGTGGAATACTTTTTTACCTTTTTTAATAATTACATAACCTTTTTCGAAATCTGAAACAGGAATAATGTAAGACACAGCGGTAACTTTTTCATTATCTACACTAACGCCACCTTGTTCGATAAGGCGTCTTGCTTCACCGCGTGAAGCAACGAGATTTGCTTTAATAAGTGCATCAATAATATTTATACCTTCTTCAGTAAAATCTTCAGCTGAAAGGGTAGTCGATGGCATATTTTCAGAGTTACCACCAGCACCGAAAACAGATTTTGCGGCACTTTGTGCTTTTTCTGCTTCTTCTTTACCGTGAACGAGTGCAGTAAGTTCATAAGCTAAAATTTCTTTTGCTTTATTAAGTTCGCTACCTTCCCATGAATCCATTTTATCAATTTCTTCTAATGGTAAGAATGTAAGCATTCTGATACATTTTAAAACATCACTGTCTGCAACATTGCGCCAGTATTGGTAGAAATCGTAAGGAGATGTTTTATTAGCATCGAGCCATACTGCATTACCTGCAGTTTTACCCATTTTATTACCCTGTGAGTCAGTAAGAAGGGTAATTGTCATAGCGTGAGCATCTTTACCCAATTTCTTTCTGATAAGTTCGGTACCACCGAGCATATTGCTCCATTGATCATCTCCGCCAAATTGAAGGTTACAATTATAGGTTTCATTTAAGTGATAAAAATCATAAGCTTGCATAATCATATAGTTAAATTCTAAAAAGCTCAAACCTTTTTCCATTCTTTGCTTATAGCATTCTGCACGAAGCATATTGTTAACTGAGAAGCAAGCACCAACTTCTCTTAAAAGTTCAACATAATTAAGATTTAAGAGCCATTCAGCATTGTTTACCATTTGTGCTTTACCTTCGCCGAATTCAATGAATCTTTCCATCTGGCGTTTGAAACAATCTGCATTGTGCTGAATATCTTCTTTTGTGAGCATTTTTCTCATATCTGTTCTGCCAGAAGGGTCACCTATCATAGTAGTGCCGCCACCAATAAGAGCAATTGGTTGGTTACCAGCCATCTGAAGTCTTTTCATCAATGTAAGAGCCATAAAGTGACCAGCAGTTAAACTATCTGCAGTACAGTCAAAGCCAATGTAAAACTTTGCTTTACCAGCATTAACCATTTCTCTGATTTCTTCTTCATTTGTTACCTGAGCAATAAGCCCACGAGCAACTAATTCTTCGTAAATTCCCATTAGAATACCACCTAAATTTTAATTTATTACATACATCTAAAATTATATTATAAATGAAAAGGAATGTCAACAAAAAGTATTTACAGAATATTACAAATTCGTAACAAACGATAAATTTTTATTGACAAACGATAAAAATGTAGTATTATGTGTGTCAAGGAGTTGATTTTAATGAAATCTTTCAAAAGGTCTACGAAAATTCTTTTTGGAGTTTTGGTATTTTTAAGTGTAGTTTTTGGGTTATTATTATTTTTAGCACCATCATTGTTCCAATGGTATTGTGGGTACATAGGTAGGGGGATTGATTCTTATAAAGTTCTCGTTTTAGTATTTTACCTGTGTTCACCATCTGCCGCCGCTACTCTGATATACTTATTTAAATTTTTGTTTCAGATTAAAAGTAATGAAATTTTTTCAAAAGATACAACAAAAATTCTTTCAATACTTTCGTGGTGTTGTTTTTCAATTGTACCACTTTCGTTGCCACTTTGTACTCAGTTTTTAGCATCGTTGCCAATTCCGGCAGCAGGTTTTTTTATGTGGTTGTTTTTAACAGTAATTAAGAATGCTTTTGAATATGGTGCAGAACTTAAAGACGAAAATGATTTAACAGTGTAAGGTGATAATTAATGAAAAAGTTTTATAAGATTTTATGTATAATAATTTCATTAACTATTGTATCTATTTTAGTTTATTTTGGTGTTATTTTTTATAATGTTTTTCCAAAGAAAAGAGTATTTGAAGATATTAAAATATATAATGAATTAATTCAAGATGCTGTTTTTTTGCCAAAAGTCAGCGAATTAAATAACTATAGCGACTTGAATTTTAAATATACCCAAAATAAAGGTGTTTTTAGTTGGTATTCTTACATTTTAAAAGTTACTTATTCAGAATCTGATTTTAAAGTAGAAAAATCAAAAATTGATGAAAACTATTATTTTGACAAAATTTTTTCAGATGTAATTGAAGTTGATACATTTAAAATTAAACTTCTTGATTTTGAAAAATATGAGTTAGCTTATCCCAAATACCTGGCATTTGTTGGTGTATCAGAATCAACGAATGAAATTGTGTATATCTATTATAAGGACGAAGATTTAGATACTATTGGTGATAGTTGGGAAGAATTTATAATTGAAAATTGTAATTGGTAGAGGAAGTATATAATGGGAATTGTAGTAAATCTTGATGTAATGTTAGCAAAAAGAAAAATGTCTTCGGGTGAATTAGCCTCTAAAATAGGATTGACACAGGCAAATCTTTCAATTTTAAAAACAGGTAAGGCAAAAGCAGTAAGATTCTCAACGCTTTCTGCGATTTGTAAAGAACTCAATTGTCAACCTGGTGATATTCTTGAATTTGTAGATGAGGGAGATGAAGATTTTGAATAATAATTCTGACAATAATTTTAACAACTATGTAAATTTTGCAACTTCGCCTGATGTGAATAATCAGTTTTATAATAACGTTCAGCCTACTTTTGTTAAAAAGGTTAATCCGTTAACTCAAGTTGAATTCAATAAAAAAGATTTAATCAGTTTTTTAGTTACTACTGTATTACTGTTTCTTGTTTCTTATATTGGAATTATTAATTCATTTAACTTTGGTTTTACAGTTTCAATGTTTTTGTTTGTTACTTTTGCTTATTTCTATCTTTTTAACAAAAAATCTGAATGTAAAGCATTTAATTTGTTTCTGTATATTTCATCTCTGCTATTAATAAGTTCATTTTCGCTTAATGATGATGGTTTAATTAAATTTATAACAGTTATTTATTTATTATTTGTTTTAGTTATCAGTTTTGCAGGTGTTTCAGGAAATATTACTGAAAAGGATTCAAATTATTACTGGTTTCTGGATTCTGTTTTTAAACCGGTTACCAAAACATTTGAGAATGTGTTTTCACCATTCTTAAGTATTAAGAATAGTTTGAAAAATAATAGACTTAAACAATATTCTTCAGTTTTTATTGGTGTTATAGTTGCTATTCCAGTTTTATTTATAATAATTCCGTTACTTTCTTCTTCAGATATTGCTTTTGAATCAGTTATAAACAGTATTTTTGAAAACACTGAATTTATTATTTGTTCAATAATTATTACTCTTGTGTTGACACCAGTTTTTTATAGCCTCATTTTTTATTTAAAGAAAGCACCGTCAATAGAAAAAGAAACGATAAAAAAATACAAGGGTAAACTTGCAGTAAGTGGTATCAATGCATTTTTAATTTCTATATCTTTTGTTTATTTGTTTTATCTTTTTACACAACTTGCATATATTGTAGATGCTTTTAAATTTGTATTACCTGAGGATTACACCGCAGCAGAATTTGCGAGAAGCGGATTCTTTCAGATGGCAGTAATTGTATTTATAAATTTTGTCATTTTAGGATTAACTGCAATAAATGTTAAGAGAAACGATTTAAAATTACCCAAATCAACTAAAGCGATTTTGTTGTTTATTTCTGCCTTTTCAATATTTTATATTTCAAGTGCAATATTTAAAATGATGAAATATATTTCTCTCTACGGACTTACAAGACTTCGTGTGTTAACAAGTGTATTTATGCTTATGCTTGCGTTAATATTTATTATAATCATTTTGAAGCTTATATTCAATAAGATTAAATACATTAAACCGATTATTGTAATATGTACCTTAACTCTGCTTTCTATTTCAATGGTGAATATTAACACTGTTATTGCTGATTATAATTATAAAAATTTCAAAGCGGGTAAAATAGAAATAGATGTAAGTCAGATTGATTCTTTAGGTGTAAGTGGAATACCTGTTCTTACAAAACTTGTAGATGAATCAGATGAGGAGATTTCTTTTAAAGCAAAAGAAGCTCTAAGTTATACTAATGGTGATATTTATTTCAATCCGTTTTCACTCGATGCTGAACGAGTGGAACCAGTAAAAAATAGTGTTTTTGAATATAATAAAACATGGCTTGAAGCAAAAGAATCGCTTGATAAATTCAAAAAATCACATCCTGAATTTACTGATGAAAATTTTGAAAAAGAAAGTAATGAATATTATGATATTGAAGGTGATACCTATGCTGAATACAATCCATGGTATTAAAAAATCATAAATTCAGTTGACAATTTACAAAAATATGCTATTATATATTAGTACGAAACTTCAGGGCGGGGTGTAAGTCCCCACCGGCAGTAAAGTCTGCGAGCCTTTTTTGGTTGATTGGGTGAAATTCCCAAACCGACGGTATAGTCCGGATGAAAGAAGATTTCTGTAATTGAATTTTACATTCTTTTTTATGAAACCTTTATTAATCGCCCTGAGTCTTTCGGGGCGATTATTTTTTTGAAAGGTGTTGTAGAATATGAAAACAAGCTACACAAACAAACAAAAACTCCAAAGGCTCACAACGGCAGGTGTATTAGCGGCACTTTCTTTAGTGTTGATGGCAACTATCCGTTTCCCGATTTTTCCATCTGCGCCATTTTATGAAATGGAATTTTCAGATGTACCAATTCTTTTGTGTTCATCACTTTTAGGGCATGTTTATTCGATTGTAACACTTTTTATTGTCTGCCTTATTCAGACATTATTCTTCAGTTCATCAAGCGGTATAATCGGATTCTTTATGCACTTGATATCATCTGGACTTACAATTTTAGTAGTTTATTTTGTAAGAAAGAAAATTGACGGTTTAAAAGGTGTTTTAATTTCAAATCTTTTGGGTGTAATTGTAATGACACTTGTTATGATTCCTATGAATATGTGGATGGTTTCCGAATTTATGGGAATTAACGTTCAGGGTTTTATAAGCGGATTTTTAGCAGTATGTGTTGCTTTTAATTTGGTTAAATCAACTGTTAATCTTACACTTTATAGTTTAATTTCACCGATTATAAGCAAAGAATTCAACAAGTTATTCAACAAGTAAATTCAAGTGGGGAGTGAGAACTTCCCACTTTTTTCTTTTTAGTAAATAATATTGAATTCTTTTTATCTAAAAACTATTGACAAATCCTTGTAAACTCTTTAAAATCTATACTACAGTACTATGTAAAAATAAATTTTAGGAGTTGTTTTTATGGTTTTCGACAAACTTAAAACAATCATTATTGAAGAATTTGAAATTGAAGAAGAGCTTATTACAATGACTACTTCACTTACTGACGAGCTTGACATTGATTCACTTGACCTTGTTGACCTTGTTATGACAGTTGAAGATGAGTTTTCAATTGAACTTCCTGACGAAGCACTTGAAGGTATGAAAACTATTGGCGATTTAGTTAAATATATTGAAGAAAATTAATTTGTAAACTCTATTTAGAAAAGGATATTTATAATGGCAGATCAGAAAAAAATGGTTGAAGCAATCACATCTATGGATGTTGATTTTGCTCAATGGTATACAGACGTTGTTAAAAAGGCAGACCTTATCGACTATTCAAGCGTCAAGGGCTGTATGATAATCCGTCCCTACGGCTATGCAATCTGGGAAAACATCCAGAAGATTCTCGATACCAGATTCAAGGAACTCGGTCACGAAAACGTATATATGCCCATGTTCATTCCCGAAAGCCTTCTCCAGAAGGAAAAAGACCATATCGAAGGCTTTGCTCCGGAAGTTGCATGGATCACCATGGGCGGCGGCGAGCAGCTTCAGGAAAG